>NZ_JBSSCC010000009.1:0-92456 GCF_054059455.1 Thermostichus sp. MS-CIW-23
GTGAAGACTTCTTTACTACTGATCAATCCATCCTCCTTCCGAAGTTGGTTTGCTAAGTGCTGCTATTGTACCCCTTGAGCCCTTAACAGGCTGTAGCTTCCAGCCGGACAGCTTGTACTCGACCGACCGACAGTTCTTCTTGAACTGCGGATAGCCTTTCCTTGGCTCTTTGTTCTTGCAACGGCGGTAGAAGTTGGAGAGGGCAGACCAAGCTCTTTCGGCACTAGCTTGACGGGCGGCAGAGTTGAGCTGGCGGGCGAAGGGGAACTCTTTGGCCAAGTCCTTGCAGAGGGAATACAGAACCGCTTTGGTCGCGCCCCGGTTATCCATCCAGTACCGTAGACACTTGTTTTGCACAAACTGCGCAGTGCGAATGGCTTCATCCAGAGCTTGGTACTGCTCTGCTGTGCCGTTGAGCAGCTTGGCTTCTCTGACCAACATATTGCTATTTTAAAGTGCTACGCACCGCTACCGCGAACAGCGTTCCTGAAGGGATAAA
Organism: Thermostichus sp. MS-CIW-23; assembly: GCF_054059455.1. Classification (NCBI taxonomy): domain Bacteria; kingdom Bacillati; phylum Cyanobacteriota; class Cyanophyceae; order Thermostichales; family Thermostichaceae; genus Thermostichus; species Thermostichus sp. MS-CIW-23. Next base: position 500 of record NZ_JBSSCC010000009.1, read on the forward strand.
ACGGTCTGCGCCTTACATCCCTACCCTCAAGGGCAGGGCTTTACGGCGTTTTTTCGGTAAAACCGCAGGGAGCGCTCCAGGTTGCCGACGCGGATCATGGTGTGGAGAAGGCGCATGGCACAAGCTCCGAGAAATGGGCGATGCTGCACTTATTTTAGTCTTTGACCTTTTAGTCTTTAGACCGCTGAGGATCCCTTGATGAGCCAAACGCCTCTGCAACGCACCCCCTTGTTCTCCCTTCATCAAGCTTTGGGGGCGCGATTTGTCTCTTTTGCCGGCTGGGAAATGCCGCTGCAGTATCGGGGAGTGATAGCAGAACATCGGGCAGTGCGGGAGAGGGTGGGGACATTCGACATTTCCCACATGGGCAAGTTCACCCTCTGGGGGCCGGAGCTGGGATCCCACCTCAGCCGTCTGGTTCCCAGCGATCTGAGCGCCGTTCCTGTGGGATCCGGTCGCTACACCGTCCTGCTCAATCCACTGGGGGGCATTTTGGATGATGTCATCTTCTACCGGCATCCACCGGAGGGTGAGCTGGAGCACTGGAGCGTGATCGTCAATGCAGCTACCCGGCAGAAGGATTGGGATTGGCTCAACCACCACTTCCAAGGGATCCCCGGAGTCAACCTTCAGGATCACTCCGACACTCGGGTCTTGTTGGCGGTGCAGGGGCCGGCAGCCGAACAGGTTCTCCAGCCCTTTTTGGAGGGATCCCTGAAGGCTTTGCGCCGGTTTCAGCACGGTCAGTTTGCCGGAGCGGCGGGAGCCTTGGGAGAGTCTATCTTCGTGGCCCGCACTGGCTACACCGGAGAAGATGGCTTTGAAGTCATGCTCAGCCCCGAAGACGGCATCCGCCTTTGGGAGCAACTGATTCAGGCCGGCGTACAACCCTGTGGGCTGGGCTGCCGCGATACCCTGCGCCTGGAGGCTGCCTTCCATCTTTACGGGCAGGACATGGACGAGAGCACCACTCCCTTAGAAGCCGGCTTGGGCTGGTTGGTGAACAACCCAGGGGACTACATCGGCAAGCCCGCCATCGAAAGCCAACGGCAGCAAGGGATCCCTCGCCACCTGGTGGGGTTTCGCATGCTGCATCCGGCCATCCCCCGCAGCGGCTATGCCATCTACGCTCCCAACTCCCCTGAGCCGATCGGACGGGTAACCAGCGGCACCCATTCTCCCAGTTTGGGCTACGGCATCGGCTTGGGCTATGTCGCTCCGGCTTGGGCCAAGGTGGGATCCCGGCTGGAAATTGAAATTCGGGGGCAGCGCCAGCCTGCCGAAGTGGTGAAAAAACCTTTCTACAGTGCTGCGCACCGCTGACGCAAACGGTTACAGGTTCCCGTTAACCCAGGGTTTGGCAGCTTTGGGCGTGGAGTATTCCTGTTGCAGCCGCCGCAATTTCCGCAAGGCCCGCCGCTCAATTTGTCGGACTCGCTCTCGCGAAAGGCCGATGTGCTCCCCAATTTCCCGCAGCGTTAGGCCCCTCGATCCATCCAGCCCATAGCGAGCCACGATCACCTGTCGTTCTCGTTCACTCAGTTGGCCCACCAGCGCGCGGACTTCCTCTCGACGGGCAAGCTGGGTTAGGTGTTCAACAGGGTCGTTGTCTTCATCTGGGATGAAGTGCTGCAGCTCGGTGCCGTCTTCATCCCCTACCCCCACATTCAAGGAACGCATCTCTGCCATGTGGCGGGTGATCAGCTCCCGGTAGTTATCGCCAATATCCAGAGAATCAAAAACTTCTTCCGCTTGGGGACGGGATCCCCTTTCGGCAGATAACTCGCGGTAGCGCCGCTTCACCTGGGAGACCTTTTCGTACATGTGGGCCGGCAGACGGATCATCCGCCCCTTGTTTTGGATGCCCCGGTTCACGCTTTGCCGGATCCACCAAGTGGCATAGGTGGAGAACTTGTAGCCACGGGTGGGATCGAACTTTTCCACGGCGCGGGTGAGGCCGATGGTGCCTTCCTGAATCAGATCCAGAAACGGCAAGCCTCGATTGCGATAGCGCTTGGCAATCGACACCACCAAGCGGAGGTTACACTCCACCATTCGTTTCTTGGCTGCTTCCCCCTGCCGCAGGATCTGCTGCAGCTCTGCTAAAGGGATCCCCAGCCGCTGGCTCCAACCTTCCACAGACTCATGGGGCTGCCGTTGCTCCAAGAGCGTCACCATCCGCTGCACCTGGTGAGCCAGGCGGAGCTCTTCTTCAGCGGTGAGCAACGAGTAGCGGCCAATCGTCTTTAAGAAACGCCCCACCGCATCTTGCAAGTCAAGACTTTCTGACATATCAAACCCCACACCATAAATTCATGTCCTGTCAGAATCTCTACTTCTCCTGCTGCATCGGGCCCTCTTCCTACACACGAAGCTGACCTTTCTGCAAACGGCACCTTATTCATACCAGCACAAAAGCCTTTTCGTAAAGGCTTTGACTTCGAAAAATCTAATCCAGAACTCGGTGTTTGACTCACTAAATTTATTGAGGCTGCTTCACTAGACACTACCGGCAGTGCTTTAAGTCCTTTTTTATTGAGTAGTAACTCTACCTTAAGTAGGAGGGAAGAGATCAACTATTTTATAAACTCAATCTTAAGTTCTAGATAGATTGAAAAAATTATTCCACTTGCTTGACCAGTTTTTGGTACCAAATCAGATCTTCAAGAGATCTTCAAGAGACAAAAAAGCAATTTTTTCATCCAATTTGTGGGACTAGAGATGAGTATTTTTGTTCGCAGAGCCATCGGAAAAGCTTACTTGGCAAGGCACAGCAAGGGTCATCGGCGGGTTTTTGGAACGGCTTGGGGCTGGTTTGGTACCTCATCGCCGGCAATTCCAGCCGGAGACAGACGAGAACAGATCCCTGTGGGACAGATTTTTGCTGCTGCCTCCAAACATAGTGGAGACTATCGTCAATTCTTGACTTTAGACTCTAGATGTAGATCCAAGATTTCTGTGTTACCGAACACGCCAGGCGCGGATGCCTCAGCCTTGGTGCTCCGTACCGCTATCGCGAATGCCGCAGCGCGCGCCTACATAAGAAGGCAGGTCAGGCCAGCCCAGCGACCCTCCAGGCCCAGGTGTGTTGCACTCCTGCGGGAGAAAGGGGGAGCTGCGTTCCGCTCGCTCGACCCACCGCAGGATGGTTTACATTTCTTCCACCACCCCAAGGGCGCTTTATAGTGAGGATCCGGTCTCCATCGGTCAAAGGATTGGAAGGGCCATGTCTCACTTCACCACCCTGCAAGTGCAAATCAAAGACGCCGATCTCCTGGAAGAGACTCTGAAGGAATTGGGCTACGCTGTGCAGCGGAATGCCAGCCTGCGGGGCTATCTCTGGAACCGCACCCGCGCCGATCTGGTGATCCGGCAAAAGAATGGCTTCGACATCGGGTTTCGTCGCAACGGGGATCACTACGAGCTGGTGGCCGATCTGTGGGGGGCGGGCATCGATCCCAAGACCTTCCTGGAGCCGATTTTGCAGCGCTACGCCCACAAAAGTTTGCTGCGCTCAGCCCGTGAGCAGGGCTATACCATCGAGGCCGAAGAAGTGCTGGAGGATGGCACCATCCGCGTGGTGGTGGGGCGTTGGGTATAGCTAGGCCCATCGGCATCCGCCCATGGTAGGTAAGCCTCAGCCGGCTGTCAGGACTGACCAGGGATCCCGGCCCCAACCTTGGGATCTGGTGTTGGGGGGGCAAATGGCAACCGGGAGCGCCCCGGCCCATGCCTTAGTGCTGGGAGGTCTCGAGGGGGCGCGGCGACGACTCGCCCACAGCGATGAAGCCGTGCGCTTGGCCACCCTGCCCCAGTTGCTGCAGTACGGGTCGGCGGGCCTGGCCGAACTCATTGAAGCCCTCGCCGGCAATAGCTCTTGGGCAGTCCGCTTGGCAGCTTGGCGGCTGTTGTCTCAGCTTGGCCAGCCGGAGGCAGAACGGGCCTGTCGCACCTACAGCCCTTTTCGCCCGGTGGGGGGAGCGCAAGGGGTGATCGTGGCCTATCGGCGGGGGGAGCGGGATTTTGCCTATGCAGACCTGGAGGGAGCCGACCTTCAAGAAGCACGGCTGGGGGGGATCAACCTGTGGGAGGCCAACCTGAGGCGGGCCAACTTGCGCTTTTGCAACTTCAACGGCGCCCGGCTGCGCCGGGCGGATCTGCGCCAAGCGGATTTGCAAGGGGCCAAGCTGAGCGGAGCCGACTTACAGGGAGCCGATCTGCGGGGATCCGACCTGAGGGGGGTAAAAGTTAGCGGCACCAGCCTGCGGGGATCCCGGCTTTCGGAAGAGACCCACCTAGAAGAACGGGTGCGCCACATCTGGCAGTTGCAGAACTGGGGGGGACAGGGACAGGATTTCTCCGGCCAAGACCTGAGCAAAGCCGATCTGCGGGAACTGGTGCTCTGTCAGATCCGGCTGAGGGGAGCGGATCTGAACCGGGCCGATCTGCGTGGATCCAACCTGGAGGGAGCGGACTTGGGGGGAGCCAACCTACAGCGGGCGGACTTGCGGGGGGCCAACTTGCAAAATGCCGACCTGGAAGGGGCCAATCTCAGCGGCGCCGAGCTGCGTCAGGCCCAGTTTCAGGGGGCTAACCTGCGGCGGGCCGATGTCAGCGGGGCCAACCTAACCCAAGCCAACCTGGAAGGAGCTCAGATCGAAGGGTTAAAGCACAGCGGATCCCGGATTGCCGGCCTGATCTTTCCCGACGGCACCCCGATCAAGCCCTGGTGGTGGTAACAGGTGCCTACCGCTCACCCAATGAGCCAAATCCAAAGGAATCCCAAGATCCCCCGGCAATTGGGCAAACCCGGATCACCATAGGAGTAGAGATACCTATGGGGTACAGCTATGGTTCTGGCAGAACAGCTCTCGACAAAACCGCTCACCGCCGACGAGCTTCGCAAAATGGATGCCTACTGGCGGGCCGCCAACTATCTGTCGGTCGGGCAAATCTATTTGATGGACAACCCGCTGCTGCGAGAACCCCTAAAACTGGAACATGTGAAGCCACGCCTGCTGGGGCACTGGGGCACCACACCCGGGTTGAACTTCATCTACGTGCATCTCAACCGCATCATCAAACGGGAAAACCTCAACATCCTCTACATCACCGGCCCCGGCCACGGTGGCCCTGCTCTGGTGGCCAACACCTACTTGGAAGGCACCTACAGCGAGGTGTATCCCAACATCGGCCAAGACGCCGAAGGCATGCGCAAGCTGTTCAAGCAATTCTCCTTCCCCGGCGGCGTGCCCAGCCACGTGGCTCCGGAAACCCCTGGCTCCATCCACGAGGGGGGAGAACTGGGCTATGCCCTGGCCCACGCCTTTGGGGCTGCCTTTGATAACCCCGATCTGCTGGTGGCCTGTGTGGTGGGGGATGGAGAAGCGGAAACCGGCCCCTTGGCCGCTTCCTGGCATTCCAACAAGTTCCTCAACCCCATCCACGATGGAGCAGTGCTGCCGATTCTGCACCTGAACGGCTACAAGATCGCCAATCCCACTGTTTTGGCCCGCCTCAGCCGTGAAGAGCTGCAAAGCCTGTTTGTGGGCTACGGCTACAAGCCCTACTTTGTGGAAGGCTGCGAGCCGGCAGAGATGCACCAGTTGATGGCCGCCACTTTGGACACGGTGATCCACGAGATCCAAGAAATCCAGCAGCATGCCCGCAGCAAAGGGGATCCCACTCGTCCCCAATGGCCGATGATCATCCTGCGCACCCCCAAAGGCTGGACCGGCCCCAAAGAGGTGGACGGCAAAAAGGTGGAAGATTTCTGGCGCTCCCACCAAGTGCCCCTGGCGGATCTGGCCAAAAAACCCGATCACCTCAAAGCTCTGGAAGACTGGATGCGCAGCTACAAGCCGGAAGAACTCTTCGATGAAAATGGCCGTCTGCTGCCGGAGCTGCAAGAGCTGGCCCCCAAAGGGGAAAAACGCATGGGCGCTTTGCCCCACGCCAACGGCGGCCTGCTGACGCAGGAGCTGAAAATGCCAGATTTCCGCCGCTACGCCGTGCCTGTCCCCCGCCCCGGCACCACCGAAGCCGAGGCCACGCGAGTGCTGGGGCAATTTCTGCAGGATGTGATGAAGCTCAACCCCCACAACTTCCGCCTCTTTGGCCCCGACGAGACGGCTTCCAACCGCTTGGATGCTGTGTTTGAGGCCAGTGACCGCACCTGGGTAGCTCCCATCTACGATTGCGACGAGCACCTCTCCCCAGATGGACGGGTGATGGAGATCCTCAGCGAGCACGTCTGTCAGGGCTGGCTAGAAGGCTACCTGTTGACCGGGCGACACGGGTTCTTCTCCTGTTACGAAGCCTTCATCCACCTGGTGGACTCCATGTTCAACCAACACGCCAAGTGGCTGAAAACCACCCGTCACATTCCTTGGCGGCGGCCCATCCCTTCCCTCAACTACCTGCTGACTTCCCACGTGTGGCGGCAGGATCACAACGGCTTTAGCCATCAGGATCCCGGCTTTTTGGATCACGTGGTCAACAAAAAGGCCGAAATCATCCGCGTCTACCTGCCCCCGGATACCAATACTCTGCTCTCGGTGGCCGACCACTGTCTGCGCAGTCGCCACTACGTGAACGTGATCGTGGCAGGCAAACAGCCGGCCCTGCAGTACCTGGATATGGATGCGGCCATCAAACACTGCACCCAGGGCTTGGGAATCTGGGAATGGGCCAGCAATGATCAGGGTTCAGAGCCGGATGTGGTCATGGCCTGCTGTGGCGATGTGCCCACCATGGAAACCCTGGCGGCGGTGGACTTTTTGCGGCAGCACCTGCCGGAGATCAAGATCCGGGTGGTGAACGTGGTGAACCTAATGAAGCTGCAGCCGCCCAGCGAACACCCCCACGGCATTAGCGACAAGGAGTTTGTCAGTATCTTCACCCCCGACAAGCCCATCGTGTTTGCCTTCCACGGCTATCCTTGGCTCATCCACCGCCTCACCTACCGCCGTCCCAACCACCACAACCTGCACGTGCGCGGCTACAAGGAGGAAGGCACCACCACCACCCCCTTCGACATGTGCGTTCTCAACCAGGTGGATCGCTTTAACTTGGCCAACGACGTCTTGGAGCGGGTGGATCGCTTCAAGTACCGGCGGGATCACGTCCAGCAGCTTATCCGGGACAAGCTGGTGGAGCACAAGCAGTACATCTGCAAACACGGGGAAGATCTGCCGGAGGTGCGCAACTGGAAGTGGCCCTATTGAAGGGATCCCCACTCAACTAACTTTCGCCTCTGAGCTCTGGCAGGATAGAGTTTTTGAGGGTTTGGAGGTTGAGGGTGTGAGGGGTTCAGAAAGGGTGGATGCGGATACACTTCCCGATCTGGAGGTGGAAGAAACAGAGTGGGGCGGGATGGCGCTCTCGCTGGGGCTGGGTTTAGCCCTCTCGGCCCTTGTGATTGGGATCCGCCCCCAGGTGGTCGTTCCTTTTGGATTGAGCGCGTTGGGTTCGGCCCTGCTGGGATCCCTGCTCATCCCCGGGTTGCGGCGCTGGAAGGCGGGGCAAGTGATCCGCCAGGAGGGGCCCCAATCCCACCAGAAAAAAGCAGGCACACCCACCATGGGCGGGATCAGCTTTTTGCCCGTGGGGCTGCTGGTGGCCGGGATCTGGAAAGGCCTACGGCCCGCTTACGCGAACGGCTGGGATCCCCATTGGCTGGCCGTCGCGCTGCTCACGCTGGCCTACAGCTTTGTCGGCTGGCTGGACGATTGGCTGGTGATCCGACAGCAATCCAACAAGGGGTTGTCTCCCCAACACAAGCTGTTGCTCCAGGTGGGAGTTGCCCTTGGGTTTTGTGTCTACCTGGCCTGGCAGGGGATCCCGACCAGTCTGACCTTGCCGGGGATAGGCACCCTCTCTCTGGGCTGGCTGTTCTGGCCCTTGGCCCTGTTTGTGTTGGTGGGCACCAATAATGCCGTAAACCTCACCGATGGTATGGACGGCTTGGCGGCAGGGGTGGTGGCCATCCTGCTGATTGGGCTGGGGCTCCTTCACAGGGATCCAGAGCTATCGGTGTTGGCTTTCACCCTGAGCGGTGCCTGCTTGGGGTTCCTGGTTCACAACCACCACCGGGCGCGGCTGTTCATGGGCGATACCGGATCCCTGGGGTTGGGGGGCGCTCTGGCCGGGTTGGCGCTGCTGGGGGATCAGCTCTGGGCCTTGGCCCTGATGGGGGGAGTGCTGGTGGCAGAGGCGCTGTCGGTGATGCTGCAGGTGGGCTACTTCCAATACACCAAACGCAAAACCGGCACAGGCAGACGGCTGTTGCGCATGTCGCCCTTGCACCACCATCTGGAGCTGGGGGGCTGGTCGGAGGTGCAGGTGGTGGGATCCCTCTATGGGATAACGGCGCTGCTGGTGGGGCTGGGCTGGGCCTGGTGGCACTGGACCGGAATGTGAGTTCGAGCTGGGGATCCACCGGGATTCCAATGGGGGCCTGACCTCAAACGGGTTGTTCGGCGTGGGAAATGGCCACTGGCAGATCGGCCCCCACCCGCTAAGTCCCGGGATCCCTTCTGTTGTGAGGAAAACGCAAAGATTACTGACCGATGTTTGTTCCCTGTCAAATTTCCAACTGAATCTTTTACATTCACCGTTGCAGATCGGGGATCGCTGTAACGTATGGATATGAACTTAAGTTAACATTGCCTTCCCCTGTAACCCAGTTGGAGGCCTCTAAAAGGAGTGTAATCTCATGATGCCGAGTGGCTCCAAAAATTCCGATAGGCCAGCGGCACAGTCAGGCCACAGCGATTTGGTCTCCGACCCGCCGATGCAAGCGGCTCCTTCTCCGGCAGGTGCTGCTGAGCTTTCCTCTGCGCGGCCGTACGTGGTGTTGCACGGCCATTTCTATCAGCCGCCCCGAGAGGATCCCTGCCTCAACCGCATTCAGCGACAGCCGAGCGCCAGCCCCTTTCACGACTGGAACGAGCGCATTTGGGCGGAATGTTACCGCCCCAACGCCTTTGCCCGCGTTCTGGACGACCAAGGACGGGTGGTGCGCATTGTCAACAACTATGAATTCCTGAGTTTTAACTTCGGCCCCACTCTCCTCTCTTGGTTAGAGGAGCATGACATTGAAGTTTACCAACGCATTTTGGCCGGCGACCGCCTCAGCGCTGAGCGGCTGGAGGGTCATGGCAATGCCATCGCCCAAGTCTACAACCACGTCATCCTGCCCCTGGCCAACGAGCGAGACAAGTACACCCAGATCCGCTGGGGAATTGCCGATTTTCAACACCGCTTTGGGCGCCATCCCCAGGGGATGTGGCTGGCCGAAACCGCCATTGATGCAGCAACGGTCACGGCCTTGGTCGAATGTGGGATCCGCTTCGTCATTTTGGCCCCCAGCCAAGCGCAGCGCATTCGCCCCTTGGGACAAACGGAGTGGATCGACGTTAGCCAAGGCCAGATCGATCCCCGTCGGCCCTACCGCTGCTTTACCCCCGATCGGGAGGGGTACTTGGATATTTTCTTTTTCGATGGCCCCATTTCCCGTGACTTGGGCTTTGGGGATATCGTCTACAGCACCCACTCTCTGGCGGAGCGGATCCGTTCCGCTCTGCGCCCGGACAAAGAGGGGGAAGCCTATCTGATCAACTGTGCCACCGATGGCGAGACTTTTGGCCACCACAAGCGGGGTGTAGAACGCACACTGGCCTATGCCTTTTGCGAGGAATTTCCCCGCCGGGGCTGGCAGGTGGGCAATTACAGCCATTTTCTCAGCCAACATCCCCCCACTTGGGAGGTGCAACTGAAACCGGTCACCGCCTGGAGCTGTGCCCACGGGGTAGGACGGTGGTCGCGAGACTGTGGCTGCGGAGCGGTGGGAGGGTGGCACCAACGCTGGCGGCAACCGCTGCGGGAGGCCCTCAACTGGCTGCGGGATCAGCTGGCCGAGATCTACGAGACGGAGGCCAGAGCCTACCTGCGGGATCCCTGGCTGGCGCGGGATCGTTACATCGAGGTGATTTTGGATCGGGAGCGCTGTGATGCCTTTTTGCAGGAGCACCAAAGCCACCGCCTCACCGCCGAAGATCGGGTGCAAGTGCTGCGCCTGTTGGAGATGCAGCGCTACAGCCAGTTGATGTTCACCAGTTGTGGCTGGTTTTTCGAGGAGCTATCCCGTCCTGAAGGGGTGCAGATCCTGCGTTACGCGGCACGGGCTATCCAGTTGGCAGCAGCAGTGGCGGATGTCAACCTAGAAGAGGAGTTTTTGCAGCGCCTGAGCAAGGCCCCCAGCAACCTCGACCTCTACAGAGACGGCAAGGGGGTCTATTGCGCCTTGGTGCGCCCCAGCTTGATCAGCCCGCAACGGCTGGTGGCTCAGCACGCCATGTTTTCCCTGTTTAACGGGATCCCCCGTTCCCAAGGATATGTGCTGGATCAAGTGGATCAAGATCGCCTGACGATAGGAGGATCGACACTGGCTATCGGGCGGGTGAAGCTCTCCTTTCCCACCACCCGCGAAGAGCACGACCTGATCTACGCCATGCTCCATCTCGGCGGCTGGGACTTTCAATGTGGCGTCAAGCCGTTTGCCGGGCGGCGCATCTACGAGCAGATAAAAGCGCGGCTGCTGGCCGGATCCCACAGTCGGATCCAGATGATCCTGACCCTGCAAGACCTATTTGGGCCGGAAACCTTCGACTTGAACGCCCTCGACGACGAAGACCGGCAGCAGATGATGCGCTGGCTCACCCAAGATACCCTAGACCGCCTGGCCCAGCTCTACCGCCAAACCTACCTGGACAATTACGGGGTCTTGATGGCCTTTCGGGCCGACGGCCTGCCGATCCCGGAAGAGTTGTTGGCTGCCGCTCAGATCACCCTCAACCAACGCCTGTTGACCAGTTTGCGGGCGATGGAAATGGAAGAGGGCAAGCGGGATCACCTGCTGGAATTGCGGGCAATTGTGCGCGAGGCCGAGCAGTTGGGGTGTCAGTTGCGGCGGGAAGAGGCAGCCCGGGTTCTGGATCGGCTCCTACAGCGGGGGATGTGGCACCTTGCCCACGCTTTTGAGCCGGAGACCTTCGGCGAACAGCTCTACAACCTGGAAGAATGGCTGCAATTGGCTGCAGACCTGCGCCTGCCCATCAACTTGGATCGCCTGCAAGAGCTCTATCTGACAGCGCTGGAGCGTCAAATTGGCCCGCGTTGCCCAGCTTGGCCCCAAGAAGACTGCCGAGACATTTCTGCCGAAAACCTGCACCGCCTCTTACAGGTTGGGCAGCGAATTCGGGTCAACGTCAATGCCTGGCTGCGTCACTTACAACTCCAAGATTAGGGTCATTTCAATTCAAAATAGGACACTGCACCTACACCCAAAACGTTGGTCGCGTCGTCGCATCTTCGCGTCAGCATTGCGGAGCAATAATGCACAGGCTTGTAGGGCTTTTCTCAGCAGCCCAGGCGTCTCACCCTGACCCGAAAAACTACCAGTTGACAGCTAAGTGAACTTCAAGCCTATCGGGATGACAGGATTCGAACCTGCGACCCCTTCGTCCCGAACGAAGTGCGCTACCAAGCTGCGCTACATCCCGACTGACAGGCCCCTTTAACCGCCCGCCGAAGCTCAACAAGTATAGCACGCCGGCTACGGACAATGAGGACAAGGGATCCCCAGCAGAGAAGGGGATCCAATCTGCGCTAAGCTGCAAAAATCCCCCCTCTCGTCAGCCCAAGTATGAATCCGTCTAAGGGTTTTCGCAAATCCAAGCCTGAGAAAAAACCGGCCAGCTCCAACACTGCCAAGCGTAAGGAAGCCGCCCAACGGTACGACGAGCTGAAAGCCAAGGGGATGCCGGAGTTCAACATCTTTGCCCGCCGTCGCCAGCCCGCGCCTGGCCAGCCCAATCCTTGGCTGCCGGTGGGATCCCTGGCAGTGGGACGTTCCAGCGCCATTCACCAAGCCATTTTCCAAAATGAGGAAGAACTCAAAAAAGCAGCCGTCAGGCTGTTCCCCCGTCTTGGCAAAGTGAAAGACGAGCTGGAGTTTGGGTTTCGCCTCAAGGACAAGGACTTCCAAGACGAGCCGATCCAGGTGGCGATCCGTCCCCAGCCTTCACCCCTTCAAGTCTGGATGGCCAAAATCCGAGGTTGGTTGGGCCTCTCCGGCAAAGGAACCTCCAAAAAAGCTTAGACCGCCGCAAAGGCCCTGGGCAGCCAGCCCAAAATCAGAGGGTTGACCACCTCTGGGCGCTCGTCGTGGGGGCAATGGCCTGTATTGGGAATGGGCAAGAACTGGTAGTCGATCCCTTTCACGTGGTTTTGAAAGCCGCGACCCCGTTGAATGGGCGTCCAGGGATCCCCCTCTCCCCAGAGCACCAACAGCGGGCAGCGCACCTGAGGCAATAGGGCTTCAGGAGTTGGGCCAGGGGGAGCGGTGAGAATCGAGGCAAACACCTGCTGAGCGCCCACATCACAGGAAGGGGCATAGAGAATCTCCACCAGCTCATCCGTAATGGCGGCGGGGTTGCGGTACACCTGCTCCAGAGTTGCGCGAATACGCTGCCGCTGCCGCACCCGATCAAACAAAAATGGCCCCGTCACCGGAGAGGCCACCAGAGCGGTGAAAACACCCATGAAAAGGCGGAAAATCGGGCTGAGCTCATGGGAGCGATGGTTCAGTCCCCCGGCGCAGTTGAGCAGCACCGCCCCTGCTGTTAACTGGGGATGCCGGGCAGCCATCATCAAGCTGAGCAAGGCACCAATGGAATTGCCGATAAACACAGCAGGCTGCTGAATGTGCTGCTGCCAAAAATCCACCAGCAACTCCGCCCAGAGATCCAGGGTGTAGGGGAGGGCAGGCTTGGCCGAGCCGCCAAACCCGAGCAAATCCAGGGCATAGACCCGGTATCCTGCCGCAGCCAGCACGGGGATGTTGTGCCGCCAATGGCCGATGGAAGCCCCGAATCCATGCACCAAAACCAGGGGGGATCCGGATCCCTGCACCACATAGCGAATGGCATGTCCGCGCCAGCTCCAGACTTGGGGAGCAAAAGGAGCAATGGCATCAACCGCAGAACCGGCAGAAGAAGCAGTCAGCACAGCCTGAAAACAGACCCAGTTAAAGATGTAGGTAGAAACTCAGAGCCATCCCTGTTCATCATAGCTTCGGAATGCCTTTGTCTCCCGTCTCTACTGCCCTGCCTGCTGCTGCAGTTGCGGGTTCAGGTGCCGCCGAGGTGGGGTTGGGCCGGTCAACATGGGACGAAAGCATGCTGGACTTCTTGGGATCCCCGCCCTTGGCTGGATGGCATAGCACCCGGGGATCAGCTAGAAATCGCAGGAGCCCCGCACTGTACCCGTAGGGTCAGTGTCGGGAGGAATGCGCTTTGATGAAGTACAATGAACTTATGAGCCAAATCCTGACCATATCCTGCAAGCTCAAGGTGTCCCCGTCGCAAGCCGCTAAATTGGACGCGACGATGGATGCCTTTGTGCAGGCACTGAACTGGGTCAACCAGAACACGCCGGAGAAGATCGTCAATGCGGTCAAACTGCAATCCCTTTGCTACTACGAGATTCGCGCCCGATTCGGCTTGTCCAGTAACTTGGCCCAGCAGGTCTGCAGACGGGTGGCCGGCGCTCGCAAAGTGGCGAGACAGCGCAACCGTCCAGTTAAAGAGTTCAAGCGTAGGTTCGTTACCTACGATGCACGTATCTTTTCATTCCGCGAGAAAGACTGGACGGTGTCGCTGACCACGGTGGAGGGTCGGGAGCGCTTTGAGCTGTCCATCGGCAACTACCAGCGTGGGATACTGGCTGGTTCCAACCCAAAAGCCGCCACGCTGGTCAAGCGGAAAGACGGCTCCTACTACATCCAGATTTGCGTAGAGGAAAAGCCACCCAAGCAACAAGATACCGACAAGGTGATCGGGGTGGACTTGGGGAGGACAGATATTGCCCATACATCGGAAGGAGATAACTGGAATGGACAGCAGTTGAACAGAGTCCGAGACCACTACTCCCGGTTGAGGGCGGTACTCCAACGCAAAGCCAGTAAGGGCACCCGCAGTTCGCGGCGCAGATGCAGAGAACTGTTGCAACGGCTGTCTGGCAAGGAGAGACGCTTTCAAACGTGGGTCAATCATCGCATCTCCAAAGCTATTGTCTCTAGGGCAAAAGCTACCAACAGCGCTATTGCTCTGGAAGACCTGACAGGGATCCGGAAAAGAGTCAATCAACAACCCCGCAGCAAAGCCGAGCGGCGCAGGGCCAACAGTTGGGCGTTCTACCAACTACGCCAGTTTCTGGAATACAAGGCGAGGGTTGCAGGGGTTTCTCTGATTCTTGTGCCGCCTGCCTACACGTCGCAGACCTGCCACAAGTGTTTGCACATCCATCCCGATCCTGCGCAATCCTATCGCAGTGGCAAGTCGTTCAAGTGTGGGCACTGTGGATGGGAAGGGGATGCGGATTTGAATGGTGCGAATGTGATTGCGCTTTTGGGGGCTGTCGTAAACCAGCCTAGAGGTCCGGGCTTGTTTTGTTCTCTGGTAGAGCAGAGCAGGCCCAGGGCTACTGAAAGCCCGCTCCGTACCGCTTAGCGGTCGGAGCCGGGTAGTTTACCTTTCGACCTCATTTCGACCTCATTATTTTGTAGATTTTGTAGCTCGGCTGGGTTGAGCAGAAAGAGCGCTGGGAAGCGCAACCCGTCCAAGGAGGTCGGAGCCGGAAGCCAGTTGGACAGGTTAAGGTGAAGAGACTGTTAAGATTCTTATGGTTTTGCTGTTGCCAAGGCAACACCGCACCAACTAACATCTCGCTACACTGCGACCGCTCATGATTCATCCTCTGCTGCAACGGCTGCACCAATCCACCCTGACCCCGCTGCGGGATATCCACTGGACGCCGGAATTGTTCGGAATCCTCTTGGTGTACTTTGTGCAGGGGGCGGTGGGGCTGGCACGGCTGGCCACCAGCTTTTACCTGAAGGATAGCTTGGGCCTCAGCCCGTCTCAGGTGGCGGCGTTGATGGGCGTTGCCATGAGCCCCTGGATCCTCAAGCCCCTCTACGGCCTGCTGTCGGATACCGTACCGGTGGCGGGCTATCGGCGTCGTCCCTACCTCTTGTTGTCAGGGCTTCTGGGGTGTGGGGCTTGGCTGGGGATGGCCCTGTGGGCACCGACGGCTGGTCTGGCCACCCTGTGGATGGTTTTGGGATCCCTGGCGGTGGCGGTAGGGGATGTAATCGTAGATTCGCTGGTGGTGGAGCGGGTACACGGCAGTGACTGGGCGGGGACGGGCACGCTGCAATCTTTAACTTGGGGAGCAACGGCCTTGGGATCCCTGCTCACCGCCTATTTGGGAGGAGCGCTCTTGGCCCATTATCCGCCGCAGGTGGTGTTTGGGCTGACGGCCTTTTTGCCGTTGTTCATCGCTCTGGCAGCTTGGGTTATTGCCGATCAACCGGTGGCGTTGTCCCAGGGCTGGGATCCCTTGCAACAACAGGTGGGGCAGGTGTGGCGGGCGCTGCGGCAACCCAGCATTTTGCTGCCGGTGCTGTTTGTGTTCGTTTGGCAGGCCACTCCCAGCGCCGATGCGGCTCTTTTTTACTTTGTCACCAACGATCTCGGCTTTGGGCCGGAATTTTTGGGTCAGGTGCGCTTGGTTACCAGCATCGCCAGTTTGCTGGGGGTAGGGATCTTCCAAGTGTACCTGCGGCGGCTCCCACTGCGGCCCCTGTTCGGCTGGATGACGGTGATCTCGGCGGCGTTGGGCCTGACCAGCCTTATCTTGGTCTATCACCTCAACCGGGATTGGGGCATCGACGATCATTGGTTTAGCTTGGGGGACAGCCTGGTGCTGACGGTGGCAGGACAGATTGCCTTTATGCCGGTGTTGGTCTTGGCCGCCCGCCTCTGCCCCCCTGGGATCGAGGCCACCCTCTTTGCTCTGCTGATGTCGGCCTTTAATTTGGCGGGGTTTCTCTCCCAAGAGCTGGGATCCCTGCTGATGCATGGGCTGGGGGTAACGGAGACCGATTTCAGCCGGCTGGGGCTGCTGCTGATCCTGACCAACCTTTCTACCCTCTTGCCCCTGCCGTTTTTGGGCTGGCTGCCGGAAGAGAGCATGACCCTTGGCGGAGCAGAACTGGAGGCGGAAGCCCATGCCTCTCTGGAATCCTTTCTGCGGGATGTGCAGGCAGAAGAAGCGGAGACAGCCTTGGCGATGGAAGGGGTCTCTCTGGCCGAAACCGACCCAACCTAAAGAGACTCTGTCTGCCCTCGGGAAAGGCATACAGCCTCGGTGTCCAGACGCTAAGATGGAGGGATGAGCTGGGTAGCCCCCACAACTCACTCGGATCTTTCACTTCAGGAGGGGACCGTGCTTCATCGTAGGATCTATCAACTCAGCCGCGAAGGCAAGGATGTGTGGATCTATCTGCGGGATCAGGGACGCTGGCTGGAACGGGCCAAGATCCTCGATATCGAAGGGGACACCATCCTAGTTCGCTACGAGACAGAAGATGAGGAGGAGATCTGCTCCTGGGAGGAGATGATTCGCCTGGAAAGCATTGGAGCTGTTGCTCAGCGCCTTTCCACCATTCCCAAGGGGATGCTCAGCACGTCAGATTTGCTCACCTCAGAAGACTGCCCTCCGGCTGAATTGCTGCATCCGCCACTGTTGCCTACCGAAGGAGAAGATCATCCCAGCGGCGAGCGCCTCGTGGAGGATTACTACCTGGATCGGGAGGCTCCTGCCGAGCTGCCGGTGCGCTCCAGTGGGGAAGATCTCAAACGGGCGGATCGTGCCCGGCACGATGCTGAAGGCACGGATTGAGTTCTCCGTTTGCCAGAGCGGCGCAGAAGAGCGCTTGACATCCTCAGGTTCAGACGCCAGCTCAGAAGCCTAGAGGTGGATGGCCCGGCCACGGCCAGAAAAGTTCTCTAGAGTTCACCTTGGCAGATGAAGGGGATCCCAAGGGCGGGATCTACTTTGCCAGGCCCTCAGTTGTGCAGGGTCGGATGGTCAGTGGGCCGTAGAACTCCTCTTGGCACAGCTCCACCTGAGAGCGGGCAGCCATTAGCAGCAATGACCAGAAGACTTGAATGGGGTGAATGGTCCCGCTGCTGCCGTTTTGATAGCTTTTTTGGCAAAAGTGTTGCTGGAGATCGACAAAGCTGATCTGGGTCAGACCCTGCTGCCAAAGCTGAGCCAGCAGAGATTCTAGCTCGGCGGTGGTTTCCAAAAGGTTTTCCGGGTGGGCTAGCTGAGTGATAGCCGACAGCGCTTGCTGGCGAGAAATCCGTTGGGCCAGCGGCTTTGGGGCAGCTTCGGGCTGGTGTTCCAGCAGGGTTTCCAGCTCTTGCAGGTGGGCGATGAGTTCTTTGAGGGTGATGGGCCGGGTACGTTGAAGACGGGGTGCTGCCCTGGGTTGCAACACGCGATCCAAGTGCGCCAAAGACCAGCTTGGCCAGGGATCCACTTCTACCTCCACCGGGCTGGGCTCACTTTCTTCTGCTTCTGGTTCTGCCAAAGCCATCGCCTTAAGATAGACCAACATGGCAGCGTGGAGCAGGGCTTGTCCCGACTCAGACAGGTCATGGCTGCTACTGGTGGGAGCCATACGGGCCAGAAAGCGATCGATAACCTCGATGACCTGCACATCCCAGGGATCGATCTCGCCTCGTTCTGCCAAATCAATGAGCAGAGCAATTGCCTCTTCGGTCGGTGAGTAGGCCATAGCACCCCACAGCTCCCTGACCCTTACTGTAGCCCTCAGGCCGGATCCCGGCTATCTCTAGCCATCTCCCATGCCGATCCGAATCCTCTGGCTCAATCGCTGACGTGGTAATATAGAGATCCTGCTCTAGTCGATAGCTGCTAGAGTGGTATCTGCGGGCGGTTAGCACAGTGGTAGCGCACTTCCTTCACACGGAAGGGGTCACAAGTTCGAATCTTGTACCGCCCATACCCGCAAACCTGCTCCTGCAGCGAGCTTCAACAGTCCAAGTCCTTCTCCTGGAGGAGAGATACAGGCGGCTAGAAACGACTTTTTCCGCCCCGGGGTCTCCGTAAACTACCCGACTCCGACCGCTAAGCGGTACGGAGCGGGCTTTCAGTAGCCCTGAGCCTGTTCTGCTCTACCAGAGAACAAAACAAGCCCGAACCTCTAGGCTGGTTTACGACAGCCCCCAAGAGCGCAATCACATTCGCACCATTCAAATCCGCATCTCCTTCCCATCCACAGTGCCCACACTTGAACGACTTGCCACTGCGGTAGGATTGCGCAGGGTCGGGATGGATGTGTAAACACTTGTGACAGGTCTGCGACGTGTAGGCAGGCGGCACAAGAACCAGAGAAACCCCTGCAACTCTCGCCTTGTATTCCAGAAACTGGCGTAGCTGGTAGAACGCCCAACTGTTGGTTCTGCGCCGTTCGGCCTTGTTGCGCGGCTGTTGATTGACTCTTTCCCGGATCCCTGTCAGGTCTTCCAGGGCGATAGCGCTGTTTGTGGTCTTTGCCCTAGAGACAATAGCTTTGGAGATGCGATGATTGACCCACGCCTGAAAGCGCCTCTCCTTGCCAGACAGCCGTTGCAACAGTTCTCTGCATCTGCGCCGCGAACTGCGTGTGCCCTTACTGGCTTTGCGTTGGAGTACCGCCCTCAACCGGGAGTAGTGGTCGCGGACTCTGTTCAACTGCTGTCCATTCCAGTTATCTCCTTCCGATGTATGGGCAATATCTGTCCTTCCCAAGTCCACCCCGATCACCTTGTCGGTATCTTGTTGCTTGGGTGGCTTTTTCTCTACGCAAATCTGGATGTAGTAGGAGCCATCTTTGCGCTTGACCAGGGTGGCAGCTTTTGGGTTGGAACCAGCCAGCATCCCACGCTGGTAGTTGCCAATGACCAGTTCAAAGCGTTCTCTCCCTTCCACCGTGGTCAGCGACACCGTCCAGTCTTTTTGACGGAACGAAAAGATACGGGCGTCGTAGGTAACAAAGCCGCTCTTAAACTCCTTGACGGGACGCTTTTTCTGCTTAGCCACTTTGCGGGAACCCGCTACCCGTCTGCACACCTGTTGAGCCAAGTTACTGGACAAGCCAAACCGGGCTCGAATCTCGTAGTAGCAAAGGGATTGGAGTTTGACTGCGTTGACTACTTTTTCTGGTGTGTTTTGGTTGACCCAGTTCAATGCCTGTACAAAGGCATCCATCGTCGCGTCCAATTTGGCGGCTTGCGACGGGGACACCTTGAGCTTGCAGGATATCGTCAGGACTTGGCTCATAAGTTCATTGTACTTCATCAAAGCGCATTCCTCCTGGCAGTGACCCTACGGGTACAGTGCGGGGCTCCTGCGCTAGTAAGCTGAAGCGCGCCTTAGGGAGAGGGCTAATGGCTGTTGAGAACAACTCCGCTTGAGCTTCCAGCGTCTTTGCTGCCAGGCCAGTGGAGAAAGGGAAGAATGGTAGCCTAATAAAGGGTAGGGTTGAGGCCATGCAAGAATTTCGTCCCGCTAACGCGATCAGAAACCTTCGCTTCATACTCCTGGGCTTGTGGATCTTGAGCCTGCTCGTTCTCCTCATCCAAAACTGGGGATCCCCGGCAAGGGTTGTGGTGGGTGGGCAATCGGGATCCCCGCTTCCTCTATCGTTGGTGCTATTGGCCTCTTATGGGGCAGGGATGGGGCTGGGATTTTTGTATGTAGGCTCCTGGCGATTGCACGACCGGGTGTTCCAGCGACAGGCAATCCGTAAGTTAACTCAGTTGAGCGACCGAGTTCGCTTTTTGGAAGCCCAGCTGATTCCCCCCGACCACTATTTGCCCCAAGATCTGCCGGAGTACGAGCCGGATCCCCAAGCAGGCCGCTATTCCTATTCCAATATCCCGCCGGAACGCATTCGCGATCCCGCTCCTGAGGACGACGATGCGGCAGCAGCTCCCAACTGGCGGATTGTCCAGCGGCCCTACGCCGACGAGGAGGAGGAAGGATGGGATTCCTAAACTGGTGGAAATCGTCTGCCGCTCCTGCGTCTGAGCCCGACCCCCGCCCTGAACCGCGGGGACAGAACAACTATCTGCTCATCGTCCTAGACAGTTGCCGCTTCGACAGCTTGCTGGCGGCCAACCCCAAGCACTTGCTGAAGTTGGGCCCTCTGGAAAAGCGCTGGAGCTACGCTTCCTGGACGGCCCCTGCCCATTACAACCTGCTCATGGGCCTGCTGCCCCACACCAGCCCCATCCACGTTTTTGCGTCCGAGCACTACAAGCAAGATTATCTGCGCTACAACGAGCGGCTCGGCACCCGGCAACCCATTGAGTTCAAGCATCTGCTGCCTCATCTCTATTTGCCGACGCTGCTGAAGCATCAACTGGGCTACACCACCCACGCCATGGTCTCCATGCCGGTGCTCAACCCCAGCACGCTGCTGAATCGGGATTTCGATTCCTACCGCCTCATGCCCCAGCACAACGATATGGCGGCCATGGTGGAACAGTTGCGCTTCGAGCCGGATCGCCCCAGCTTTTACCTGTTAAACGTGGGCGAAACTCACTATCCCTACGCGCTGCCCGATGAGGATCCCAGCTTGTGGCCCCGCATCTCGGGGGTGAATGGGGTGTTGAAGCGGCTGGATGAAGGAGAAGAGGACGGGATCCCCTTTTTCGATTCGGCCCAGTTGGAAGAGCTACGGCAGCGACAGATCCAGGCGGTGCGCTACCTGGATGGGATCTTTGAACAGCTGTTCGACCTGGTTCCCAAAAACACCTACATCACGGTTACAGCCGATCACGGCGAACTGTTTGGGGAGGGAGGCTACTTCGGCCACGGCCCTATCCACCACGAAAAAGTGCTGGAGGTGCCCTTTATCGAGGGCAAAATTCGCTAGGATGAGGCCCTCACCCCCAGCCCCTCTCCCTGAGGACAAGGGTGGCCATCGATAGCCCAGCAACTGGGCTTACCAGGATTGAGCCTCTGTTTGCCTGCCGGTTAACGCGATCGCCTGAATCGCATGGGCAGAGCCTCTTCCCTTTTGGAGCAGCTAGATCTGCTGGGTCTCCGGCTTGGGCAGGGTAGGATCCCGGCGGGGTTCGCCGTTGGCGCTACTCGGACGGAGCCCTTGCGGGGATCCTTTTACACCGGAACCCAACCCATCTTCGGCGGCCAGGTCGGCAGAGCGGGCGATCTCGTAAAGGCTTTTCACCACACTGCTGAGGGGAATGGCGACGATCACGCCCAGGATGCCCCCCAGTTGCGCCCCCACCAACAGGGCAATCAAGATCCACACTGGATTTAGCCCGATCAGCTCTCCCATCAGGCGGGGGGCGATGACCCGATCCTTCACCTGCTGCACGATCAGGGAAACCAGCACCACTTTAAGGCTGAGCCAAATGTCCTGAAAGGCCAGCAACACCGCCGCCGCCCCAATGCCAATCACCCCCCCCACCAGGGGGATGACCTCCAGCAGGCCGATCAGCAGGCCAAACAGGAGCCCGAAAGGTACCCGCAAAAACCCAAAAACCGGCACCAGCATCAGGGCCATGATGAACCCCAACACCAACTGGCTGATCAGAAAGTTCTGAAAGCTGAGGGCTAGGGCTTCGCCAATGCGCGGCCCCCAAGGTTTGGGGAAGAGGCTGAGCAACCCCTGCCAGAACTGGCCCCCGTAGAGCAGCATGTAGAGGGCCAACACCAGCACCAGCACCAAGTCGATCACCTGGTTGAACGTACCCAGAAGGAGATCCAGGGATTGGCCGGCAATTTTCTCGGCGCTGGCCTGCAGGCGGTTGAGAAGGGTATTGACCAGCTCCGTCTGGCCAAGGTTGATGTTGCGCTCGGCGGCCCAAAGGCTAATCTGGTCGAGCCAATTTTGTAAGGTGTCCACCCACTCTGGGATCCGCGCCCCCAGCTGCACCACTTGCTTGGCCAAGACCGGCACCACGGCGATCCCCACCAAGACCAGCAGCACCACCGAGAGAGCAAAGACCAGGGTGACCGCCAAACCTCGACTGACCCGATAGCGCCGCAGCACCTGCACCGGGTAGTTGAGCAAAAAGGCCAGCACCGCCGCTGTCAGGATGGTGGTGAGCAAATGCCCAAACAGCCGACCCACCTGTATGGCCAGCCAGCCGCTGATGACGATCAAGATCCAGGTGAGCAGCAACCGCTGCAAGGGTGAGAAGCGATTCATGCCGGAGCCATCCCCAAGGGATCCCAAAGCGCTTAAAAACCCAGGATGCTATACCCACTATCCACGTAGATCACCTGGCCGGTAATGCCGCTGGCCAGGTCGCTGGCCAGAAAAGCCGCCACATTGCCCACCTCTATTTGAGTGACATTGCGCCGTAGGGGAGCTTTCTCCTCCACAGCATGCAGCATGGCATGAAAATCGGAAATGGCCGATGAGGCCAAGGTGCGGATTGGGCCGGCAGAAATGGCGTTCACCCGGATCCCGGCAGGGCCCAGCTCGGCAGCCAGGTAGCGGACACAGGTTTCCAGGCCCGCTTTGGTGACGGCAGCCATGTTGTAGTTGGGCACCACTCGCACTCCTCCCAAGTAGGTCAAGGTGAGGACACTGCTGCCGGATCTCAGTAGGGGCTTGGCAGCCCGGCAGAGGGCAATCAGGGAGTAGGTGCTCACATCCATGGCCAGGGCAAACCCCTCCCGCGAGATATCGCTGAAGTTGCCGCTCAGCTCCTCTTTTTTGACATAGGCCAGGCAGTGAACCAGAATATCGACCTGACCCCATTTTTCGGTTACCCCCTGAAACAGATCGCTGATCTGCTGATCGCTTTGCACGTCGCAGGGGAGGAGAAAATCTGGCTGCAAGGGATCCGTGAGTTGCTGAACTTTGGTTTTGAAGCGATCCCGCTCGTCCGGCAGATAGGTAACCCCTAGGCTGGCCCCCGCTTTGTGCAGTTGCTGAGCAATGCCCCAGGCAATGGAGCGCTCGTTGGCAATGCCGGTTACCAAGGCTTTCTTTCCCGTCAGCTGTAGCATGGCAAAAAAAGTAGGGGTGTATTCCTTTCTATCCTCCCACAGGTGGGAGCTGGGGCTGGGAGAAGGGATCCCAGGCACTCCTGAACTCCCGTTAAAAAGGCCCGGCTTCCACAATGAAAGTCCTTTTGGTTGAAAAGGAATATTGTCTGCTGGATCTCCGCAGCCCTGTTACCCGTGCCGAAATCATCGAGCACCCGTGGTCGTTGGAAGATACCTCCCTCAACCGGGCTGATAGGTGGAAGCAACGTGCAGTTCCTTGAGCTGCTTCGCCTCAACGCTGGAAGGAGCGCCGGTGAGCAAACATCGCGCCTGCTGGGTTTTGGGAAAGGCGATGACATCCCGGATGGAATCTTCCCCGGCCAGCAACATCACCAGCCGATCCAGGCCGTAGGCAATGCCGCCGTGGGGCGGGGTGCCATACTCAAAGGCTTCCAACAAAAAGCCAAACTTGTCCCGCGCCTGTTCGGGGGTGAGGCCAATCGCTTGAAAAACCTGCTCCTGAATTTCCCGCTGGTAAATCCGCAGGGATCCCCCTCCTACTTCCACGCCGTTCCACACCAGGTCATAAGCCTGGGCCCGCGCCGTTTTCAGGTCGGCCAAGTCGTCGGGGTGGGGGGCGGTAAAGGGGTGGTGCAGGGCTTCCAGGCGATTTTCTTCGGCGTTGAACTCAAACATGGGAAAGTCGGTGATCCAGAGGAGATTCAAGGCGTTCTCTGGGATCAAACCCAGCTCCTGGCCCAGGTGCAGCCGCAGCCGGCCCAAAGACTCGTTCACCACTGCCGCCGGCCCTGCCCCAAACAGCAACAGATCCCCTGGCTTGGCCTGGGTGAGATCCAGCAACCGCTTCTCCTGCTCGGGGCTCAAGCTCTCTTTCAGGGCGCCGATGGTATCGAGGCTGTCGGGCCGCACCCGGATAAAGGCCAAGCCGCCCGCCCCATACTGGGTGACCAGCTTGAACAGATCCCCGCCTGGTTTGATGCGGGTGTTGGAGATCTTTTCATCGCCGCCGGGCACTGGCAGGATTTTGATCAAACCGCCCTCAGCCAGCACTTTGGCGAAGACTTTGAATCGGGATCCCTGAAACACCTCCGAAACATCCACCAACTCCATCCCAAAGCGGGTGTCAGGCTTGTCGGAGCCGTAGCGGGCCATGGCCTCGGCATAGGTCAGGCGCGGGAAGGGACGGGGCAGGTGGATCCCTTTGACAGTTTTGAAGATATGGCAGATCAGTCGCTCGTTGAGCTCCAGGATCCCTTCTTGATCCATGAAGCTCATCTCCATGTCCAACTGGGTGAACTCCGGCTGCCGATCCGCCCGCAGATCCTCATCCCGAAAGCAGCGGGCGATCTGGTAGTAGCGATCCACGCCAGCCACCATCAGCAGCTGCTTAAAGAGCTGGGGCGACTGCGGCAGGGCAAACCACTCGCCGGGGTTGACGCGGCTGGGCACCAGGTAGTCTCTGGCCCCTTCTGGGGTGGAGCGGGTGAGAATGGGAGTCTCCACCTCGACAAAGCCCTCCTCGTCTTCTAGGAAACGGCGGATGGCCTGGATGACCCGGTGGCGCAGTTGCAGGTTACGGGACATGCGCTCCCGCCGCAAATCCAGGTAGCGATAGCGCAGGCGGATCTCTTCTCGCACTTCCTCTGCTTCTTCTCCCGAGACGCTGAAGGGGAGCTGCTTGCCGACTGGACTGAGCACTTCCAACTGTTCGGCGTAGATCTCGACCTCGCCGGTGGCCAGGCGAGGGTTGAAGGAGTCGGGGGGCCGTTGCTGGACAGTTCCCGTTACCCGCACCACATATTCGTTGCGCACTTCCCCCGCCAGTGGATATGACTGCGGAGTTTTCTGCGGATCCGCCACCAGTTGCACAATGCCAGAGCGATCCCGCAAATCCAGAAAGATCACCCCCCCGTGGTCGCGGCGGCGGTCGATCCAGCCGTAGAGGGTGACGGTCTGGCCAATGTGGGCCGGGCGGACTTCGCCACAGTAGAGGGTGCGGGCCGGGCGATGGATGGCAGCAGGCATGGAAGAGGTGAGAGAACAAGGGTCTGAGCCCCTATCATACAAAACTCAGACCTCCTGCCTCGACTCAGCTTCTCAGGAGCATTCAGGGGATCCGCCCAGGGCTACCACAATCGTGCAGGTGTTGTGGCGCATCATGGCAACGTAAGTTTCGGCGCCGCTGCCTGGCTCCCCCAAAGAGTCCGAGTACAGTTTCTGTTCGGCTACCTTGACCCCGGCTTCGGTGGCCACCGTTTGGAGGAGAGCGGGGTTGAGGGTGGTCTCAGCAAAGATAGCCGGCACCCGCAGAGCGCGGATCTCCTCCACTAAGCGGGCCACTGTCTGGGCGCTGGGCTGTTCTTCGGTGCTGATCCCCAGCAGGGATCCCCCCATTTTCAGGCCGTAGGCTTGGGTGTAGTAGGCAAAGGCATCGTGAGTGGTCACCAAAACCCGGTTGGGAGGGGGGATGGTCTGAATTTGCTCCCCAATCCAGGCATGAAGCTCCTCCAGCTCTGCTCGATAGGCAGCAGCATTGGTTTGGAAGAAGGTCGCCTCGCCAGGCACCTGTTCCGCCAGCTCTTGGGCGATGCGCTCCACCATGCGGATGACGTTTTCCACATTGCCCCACACGTGGGGGTCGGGAGTGGGGATCCCATCCTCCTCATTGGTGACGATGGGATCGAGGATCTCGGCCAAGGCAACCCGCCGCGCTCCTTGGGCCGTGGCTTCGATGAGACGCATCAACCCCGGCTCCAGGTTGTAGCCATTCCAGAACACCAAGTCTGCCTGCTCTAGGGCCACCCCATCCGCCGGCGTTGGCTCGTAGACATGGGGATCCATTCCCGGCTGCAGCAGGCTGGTGAGCTGGATGCGATCTTGGCCCACCTGCTCCACCCAATCGGCGATCAGTGTGGTGGTGGCCACAACGCGGGGACGCGCCCAACCCGAACCGGCTAGGGCCAGAAAACTGCTGATCGCCAAGCCGAAGGCCGCTACCCAACGGCGCCGCCCCCAAAGGAAGACAGGACTTTTCATTATCGTTTCATGATTTAGGTACCCCTTTAGGGTACACTGGACTTACTCGAAAATGAAAGCAAAATGAAAAAGCAATCTGCTCCTCTCCCTCTTGGTCCGGCCAGGGGATCCCTGGTGGTGCGGGATCTGACGGTGCGTTACGGCAGCCTGCAGGTGCTGCAAGGGATCCAAGCTGAAATCGCGCCGGGCCGCGTCACGGGCATCCTCGGGCCCAACGGGGCCGGCAAAAGCACCTTTCTCAAGGGGCTGTTGGGGTTGGTGCCGCTGGAACGGGGGGAAGTGCGCTACGGCGGACAAGCGCTGCGGGGAGAGCAAGTGGCCTATGTACCCCAGCGCTCGGCCATCGACTGGTCGTTTCCCGCCACGGTGTGGGATGTGGTGTTGATGGGGCAGGTGAGAGCTGCTGGCTGGTTTCGCCGCATCGGGAAAAAGGGGCAGCAGCGGGCTGCTCAAGCCCTGGAGCGGGTGGGGATGGGGGCCTACCGGGATCGCCCCATTGGAAAGCTGTCGGGGGGACAACAGCAGCGGGTGTTCCTGGCGCGGGCCTTGGCGCAAGAAGCGGAGATCTACGCCCTTGACGAACCCTTTGCCGGGATCGATCAGCCCAGTGAGGCTATTTTGTTCCAGGTGATGCGGGAGCTGGCAGATGCCGGCCACATCGTGATGGTAGTGCACCACGATTTGGGGCAGGCCCGGGCCTACTTCGACGAAGTGCTCCTCCTCAACCGTGTCTTAATTGCCCAGGGATCCCCGCGGGAGGTGTTGCAGCCAGCGGTGTTGCAGCGGGCCTATGGCCGAGCCCTGCTGCTGGACTCAGCTGCCTAGGGAGAGTTTGAGGTCAACAACGTTATGGAATGGCTCTGGCACAGCCTGGCGGATCCCTTGAGTTTTGCCTTCATGCAACGGGCTCTGCTGGTGGCGGTGGCCGTCGGCATTCTCTGTGCCGTGGTGGGCAGCTATCTGCTGGTGCAAAGCTTGGCCCTCCTGGGGGATGCCATCAGCCATTCGCTGCTGCCGGGCCTGGCCATTGCCTACATGCTGGGCCTCAACCTGTTTGTGGGAGCCTTTGTGGCCGGTCTCCTCAGCGCCCTCTTAATTCAATGGATCCGCTCCGCCAGCCCCCTCAAGCCGGATGCAGCCATGGGGATCGTCTTTTCGGCCTTTTTTGCCTTGGGGATCCTGTTGATCACTTTGATCCAACGGCGGGCTCGCATCGATCTCAACCACTTCCTCTTCGGCAACCTCCTGGGGGTGAATGCTGTCGATGTGCTGACAGTGGTGGGCATCACCCTTTTGGTGTTGGGGTTAGTGGCCCTCTTCTTCAAGGAATTGACCTTTTACAGCTTCGATCCCTTGGGGGCCAAAGCAGCCGGCCTGCCCACCGAGCGGCTGGGGTGGGGGCTGATGGTGCTCACTTCCCTGACGTTGGTGGCCAGCATGAAGGCAGTGGGCGTGCTCTTAGTGTTGGCCATGCTGATCACGCCAGCGGCAACCGCCTATCTGGTGGTGCCTCGATTGCACCAGGTGATGCTGCTGGGATCCCTATTTGGGGTGAGCGCCAGCCTGCTGGGGATGTACGCCAGCTACTACCTCAATGTGGCCTCCGGCCCGGCCATCGTCCTGGTGGCCTCCGCCTGGTTTAGCCTGGCCTTTCTGGGCAGAGTGTTCTCAGGAACGCGCTAGAAACCAGGGATCGCAGGTCGGGATCCCTGGCTCAAACCTCATCTGAGAAAGGGTAGATGCATGTTAACTCAAAAGCGGGAAGAGCGGCCATCCCGACCGCCTGCGCTGGTCTGCCGAGGCAACGCCTTGTTGACCCTCAGATCCCGGCCCATCCAAGTAGCACCGTCCAGCTCGTCGATGGCTTTTTGCTCATCAGCTTCGTTTTCCAGCTCCACAAAGGCAAAGCCCCGTTTACGGCCAGTCTCCCGATCCACCGGCAGCTTAATTTGCTTAACGGTGCCGTATTCGGCAAACACAAGCCGCAGATCTTCTTCGCTGGCCTTGAAGGACAAATTACCTACAAAAATGGTCATGGCGTAGCACACTCCGAACCTTACCCTTTAGCGTTCAGTTCGGAGGCTCACCTGGTTAAACCATTCGCTCAATCCGAACCTCATGCCAACCACATCTTAGTCTTCCCAATGGCATTTGCAAAGCTATCCTTGCAGCTTTTTGTCCGAGAATTGGGAGAAGATTTTGTAGCAAGATGGAAACTCAGGATCCTAACCTTCATGGGCGATTGCTTTGGCCCAACGGTTGGCGTTTGGGAGTGCCGGGAGAGCGGGGATAAGGAGGCGGCGTGGGGGCTACTTTCTCCAGCAGTAGGCAGTGGCGCACCCCACGGCTGCGGGGTGTGGTGAAGGCTTCTACATGGATCAGTTTTCCGCCCAGGAGCTCAAGGGCCTGCTCCAAAGTTTGGGCTTCTGCCTCGGTCCAATGGCCGCGATAGAGGATGGCGCGTCCCCCCACCTTGAGCAGAGGCAGGCAATACTCGGCGCAGGTCTCCGCCGAGGCCAGGGCCCTGGCCAGAGCAATATCATAGCTGCCCCGTTCCTGCGGGTCTTGCCCCCAAATTTCGGCCCGCTGAGCCACTGCCCGCGCTTGGGTGAGGGAGAGCCTTTGCAAGGTGTCCTGTACAAAGGCAATCTTGCGTTGGGTGCTGTCCAGCAGGGTAAAGCGGGTTTGGGGCAGGGCAATTTGGGCCGGGATCCCTGGAAACCCTGCCCCGGTGCCGATGTCGATCCCCCGCCAGGGTTGAGCTTGGATTGCCTCCCAGGATCCCAGCAGGCGTAGGCCCCGCAGCGAATCCCACAGGTGTTTCTCCCAAAAGTCGATGGGATCGGTGATGCGGGTCAGGTTCTGGGTTCGGTTTCCGGCCATCACCAGCGGATAGAGCTGTTGCAGTTGTTGCTGCTGCTGTTCAGAAGGCTGCCAACCCAGCTCCGCCAGCCAGCTTTCCCACAGCGTCTTGAGCTGTGGGGGCTCAGAGGAAGAAGCGTCAGCCTTCTTCATCCCAGGGATCCCAGTTTCAATCCGGCAGGGATGGCTCTGTCGGCCCAGCCTTTCAGCTCTTGGGTCAAGCCCTGCAAAGAACGGTCGGTGCCCAGCAGCTCTTGGTTTAAGCAAACCAACTCCTGCAAATCCAGCTCCTGACAGCTGGCCCAATCTTCCGCCAGCAAGTTGATCGGCTGCGGCTGAGCCTGAAGCAACTGATGAGAGGCCAACTCCAGCTCTACATTCAAAAGCACCTGCTCCAACCGCTCTACCCGCTCCTGCATTTGCGCCAGCAGGGCTGCCAACTGCTGACAGCAATGGTGAACCCGCTGAGCATAGACCTTGAGCGGCAGGGTCAGCGGCAGCAACGACTCAGACAACAGTTGAATCAGGTGCTGGGCCTCCAGTTCTTCCAGTTGCAGGTCTTGCCAAATGGCGTGGTAAAGATGAAGCGAGCGACGACAGGCTTCCAGGCGCTGGTAGCAGGGCTGTAATACAGAACCGCGCAGCTCCTGCAGGTAGTCGGCCCACAGTTGCCCAGCCTCTACTACCCAACCTGTCTGGAAAAAACTCCACCCCTGAGCCAGCAGCCAACTGACGAACAGGCCCGCCAACAATTGGTTTTTTTGTCGCAACAGGAAAGGCGAAAGGTGCTCTCCCCAAACGGCTAACCCCAGCCAGATCAGGGCAGCCAAAGTCAAATGGGGCAAGCTGATCATCTCGGCCAACAGCTGGGCAGACCAGCGCTGGCGCAGCATCCAGATCACCCCGGCGCCCAAGCTGTACAGCCCTCCCCCCAACAGCGGGATCAACACCAGCCACAGGGGTTGTCCCCTCCACAGGTGCGATAGTGACCCATCTTCGCCCAGCGCATCCCAACTGAGCAAGTACAAAGCCAGCAGAGCCAAAACCACGACCCAGCCCTGCTGTCGCTTGAGACGGCGGGCTAGAAGACGACGGCGGCGGCGCAGATAGGTTTGAAAGGACTCGGCAACAATCGACATAAAAAAATGGCACTGCGGATCCCTACCAATACCCCCACCGGCCTGGAGCGCTCCTTCACGATCATAAGTCTTAACTTTGCTAGGTCATCTGGCTTCTGTATTGCGTTGTTGGCGGGAGTCATGCCCAGCCGGTGGCCAGCTTTTTCAGGGGCTCATCAGGCGGTTTTTCGGCGAGACTCCTCCGAGAAGCGCTGTTTTCTCGGCAAGCCTGACAGAGGCTTTTTAGAGCAGGCAGCCGCGTGCAAGCTCTCCACCCCTGTTACCATGGAAGAGCCCTTAATGTTTCTTTCGTATCCATCGTATCCATAGCCAAGCTAGTCTCTTGGACCGGCTTTTTTATTGTGCACTGTGCCAGGTTTTGTGATCCCTTCTGCATCTCCTCCCAGTTCCGGCCTTTCCCCCCTCGAAGTGCAGCGCCAGATGATCGTCATTCTCGATTTTGGATCCCAGTACTCTGAGCTGATTGCCCGCCGCATTCGCGAAACCCACGTCTATTCGGAAATCCTTTCCTATCGCACCACTGCTGAGCAACTGCGGCAACTGCAACCGCAGGGCATTATCCTCTCCGGGGGCCCCAACTCGGTGTATGAGCCAGCCGCTCCGGTGTGTGACCCCGAGATTTGGAACCTAGGGATCCCGGTTCTGGGGGTGTGCTACGGCATGCAACTCATGGTGCAGCAGTTGGGGGGCAAGGTGGAAGCAGCCCAGAAGGGGGAATATGGCCGTGCCGCCCTGCACATTTTGGATCCCACCGACCTGCTCACCAACCTGCCGGAAAACAGCATCATGTGGATGAGCCACGGGGATTCGGTTACCGAACTGCCGCCGGGCTTTCACACCTTGGCCTCTACCGACAACACCCCCTGTGCCGCCATTGCCGATCCAAGGCGTCGTCTCTACGGGGTGCAATTTCATCCGGAGGTGGCCCACTCAGAGGCTGGCGCCTTTCTCATCCGCAACTTTGTCTATCACATCTGCGGTTGCGAGCCCACCTGGACAACGGCAGCTTTTCTGGAGGAAGCCATTCGAGAGGTACGTGCCCGTGTGGGCAATAAGAAGGTGCTGTTGGCCCTCTCGGGGGGGGTAGACAGCTCTACTTTGGCTTTTCTGCTGCACAAGGCCATCGGCGACCAGCTCACCTGCGTGTTCATCGACCAAGGGTTTATGCGCAAGGAAGAGCCCCAGCGGCTGCTGCGCCTTTTCCAAGAGCAATTTCACATTCCCGTCCACTACGTGGATGGCCAGGAGCGGTTTCTCCGGCAGTTGCAGGGGGTTACCGATCCCGAAGAAAAACGCAAACGAATTGGGGCAGAGTTTATTCGCGTGTTTGAGGAAGAATCCCAGCGGCTGGGTCCTTTTGAGTACTTAGCCCAAGGCACTCTCTACCCAGACGTGATCGAGTCTGCCAATACCCATGTGGATCCGGTTACTGGAGAACGCATTGCCGTCAAGATCAAAAGCCATCACAATGTCGGCGGCCTGCCCGAAAATCTGCGCTTTAAGCTGGTAGAGCCTTTGCGCAAGCTCTTCAAAGACGAGGTGCGGCAACTGGCCCGCTCTTTGGGTCTGCCGGAAGAGATTGTGGGCCGCCATCCTTTTCCGGGGCCGGGGCTGGCCATCCGCATTGTAGGCGAGGTTACCAAAGAACGGCTGGAAACCCTGCGAGAAGCGGACATGATCGTGCGGCAGGAGATCAACCGCTCCGGCTACTATCCCAAACTTTGGCAAGCCTTTGCCGTGCTGCTGCCAGAGGTGCGGTCGGTGGGGGTGATGGGGGATAAGCGCACCTATGCCTGCCCGGTGGTGGTGCGGCTGGTTACCAGCGAAGACGGTATGACCGCCGATTGGGCGCGAGTTCCCTACGATCTCTTGGCCACCATTTCCAACCGCATCGTCAACGAGGTGCCCGGCATCAACCGCGTGGTTTACGACATCACCTCCAAGCCCCCTGGCACCATCGAGTGGGAGTAGGCGGGATCCCTTGCGTCTGGCCTCGATTCCCGGCTGGATCGATGGCTACCTATGGCCAGCTTCCGGCAGGGAATAGGAAGGGCTTGAGCTGAAGGGCTGAGCGGCTTGGACTTCCATTCGGGCCAAAGTCGTAGCGGCATCCGCCAGTTGCAGAGCAAGGTTGGCACGGCTAATCGGATCCCGGGCATTCCAGAGATCCTGTCCCAAACAAAACACCCGATAGCGAAAGGCTTTGATCGAGCGCGATGGGATGACCTTGACAGTCATGGCTACAACCTCTTCTCCACAGAGACGTGAATAGTCAGCAGAACCCGCTCGGGCTCAAGGTAAACAAATGTTACCAAAACAACCTCGTCCTCAGAGGTAATGCTTACCGGGCAGGTGGCTTTCGGGGGTTCCACCCGTTCATGCCGTACCCCCACAGTGTATTCTCCAATTGGCAGGTCATCAAATCCAGCGTCCGCATAGATCAACTCAATGGTTTCTTCTGCAATCAACTGCCCCTCTCGCTCCAGGAAACTGAGAAAAGGGATCCCATCGATGGAGGTGAGCGCGTTGTTGGCCTGGTTGCGGATCATCACGAAGATGTCGGACATGGAGGGTGCGCCATCACCTCAGGGGTTTATGATCGAGGGTGCTGGAATGTAGCCCGACTTTCTTTAGCCTGGACTGCCGCCAAGTCCTGATTCAGCGACCAAACCCTTGACCCCGCGTGGCCGGGCGGGCAAGACAGGCTTGGAGTTTTTCCCGCAACCGGGCTGTATCGAGGCGCTGACCGATGAGCACCAACTGGTTTTTGGGCTGGCGAGGCCACTCATCGCTGCTGAGGGTATAGCGCCGACCGCTGAGGTGAAAGATATGTCGCTCTGGGCTTTCCTCGAACCACAACACCCCTTTGGCACGAAAGACTGCATCGGGCAACTCGTTGAGAAAATTTTGGAAAGCATCCAAAGAGAAGGGCTGATCGCTCTCAAAGGCTAGGGAGTTAAAGCCGTCGGCCTCGATGTGGCTGTGATGGGAGTGGTGGTGGTCATGATCGTGCTCATGGTCATGGTGGTCGTGACTGTCGTGATCATGGGCTTCTTCTTGGGGCAAGGAACTGGCCTGAAACAAATCGGTATCCAAGATTAGCTCCAGGGGAACTGCGCTGTTGACGGTGCGCAAAATGCGGGCATCTTCTTTGATCTCGCGGATGCGTTTTTCCAGACGCTCGATCTCGGCTTCCTCGACCAAATCGATTTTGTTGAGGAGAATCACATCCCCATAGGCAATTTGGCTGTAGGCCACGTCGCTGTTGAACAGATCGGGGGCAAAGTTGGTGGCATCTACCAGGGTGATAATCGAGTCTAGCCGCGTCAGATCTCGCAATTCTGGCCCCAAAAAGGTGAGGGCAACCGGCAAGGGATCCGCCAATCCCGTAGTCTCCACCACCAGGTAGTCGATCTTGTCGGAACGTTCCATCAACCGCAACACGCTTTCGGCGATGTCATCTCGGATGGTGCAGCAGATGCAGCCGTTGTTCAGCTCCACCAAGTCTTCTTCGCTGGAGACGATCAGCTCCGCATCGATGCTGATCTCGCCGAACTCGTTGACCAGCACCGCTGTGCGCATCCCTTTCCGGTTGTTGAGGATGTGGTTGAGAAGGGTGGTTTTTCCACTGCCCAAAAAGCCTGTGATGATGGTGACAGGTAAGCCGCGCTGGGGCACTTCGATGGTTGCAGTCATGGAATGGCAGCGATCCGATATAGAGGGAACTCTTCCACTTTATCCTCTTGTCCTCATTGCCCTAGCTGTCTGAAGCCGATTAAACCCTTCAGATGCGATCAGTAGAGCCTTTGCGCCTCGGCATTGGCGGCAGCCTTGGCTGTCTGAACTGGATGGTCTCTCTCTTTCCGGCTTAATCCTCCAGGGTCAGATCGCTTCCTCTAATCCCCCGGCCCTGAAAGTATGGTCATTTCAATGCAAACTAGGACACTGCACCCAACACCTAAAACGCTGGCCGCGTCGTCGCGTCAGCGTTGCAGAGCAATAATGCACGGAACCAGAAAGCTTTCCTCAGTAGCCCAGGCGTCTCACCCTAACCTGAAACAACTATAATCCTCTGAAAGCTCCAGAAACAATGTCTCTGGGTAGACCACAGTACAGAGCCACCCTAGCTTGGCCTGTCGGGATGCCTACCTGTCCTGAGTCACTTCCACCTGGTTGCCCGGCTCTAGGCTGACGCGGAACTGTTGTGCGCCTGTTGGCAAGGGATCCGGCGGTAGCTCCGGCAGGTCGGCAAATGGGGTTTCGGCTCGGCGCTCTCGGGCAAGCTCATTCTCCGGCTCGGCGGCCAGGGGGGATCCCGTCTCATCTACAGTTACTCGATAGACCAAGCTCTCTGGCCAATCGGGGGGAGACTGCCACTGCTCTGCCAAAATGTCTCGCAGACGGGAAAGGGGATCCGCCCCTGCTGCCTCTCTTCCCGCTGTTGGGTCAGATTCTTGAGGGGATGTGACCAAAGGCTGCGATTGACCCGTCAAGGCAGGGATGGTGAGCTGCTCTTGCGGGGAAGGGGAAGCTGCGGGATCCCTAGGGGGGCGACTGGCCCAGATCCCAACACCGGCCACAACTGCGATCCCTCCCACCAGCAGGGCCGCGATCCCAGTGGGCTGTCGATACCAAGCCCGCGCCACCGGAGTTCCCAGACTGGCCAGTTGGGGAATATCGTCGGCCACCTGGGAGAGGTTCTCCAGCAGGTCGTACAACTGCGTCATCGACAAATCCACCTGCGCGATGCGATCTTCCCCTTGGCGCACCGTGAGACGATGAAAAATAAAATCAAGCGGACGGATGGCCACGGTACCGCTGAAGGTTCCCTTGGGTTCCCCACTCAAGTGGGATCCCACGTAGCGGTCGATTACGGTGATCAAATCGTTGAGCCAAACGTTATCGCCGTGTAAAGTTTTGACTGTCTCCCCCTGGCGGATTTCCAACTGACACTCGAAGCTGCGCTGGATGGCTTGCAGCGGCGGCGTTGCAGAGGAGTCTGAAGAATTGGAATCGGCAGGGGCTTCTCCCCGTACAGTCAGCGTAGAAGTGGGCTGTTGATAGGTGTGGCTAACCAGGGTAAGGTTGGGCATGGCAACTGCGGGCGAACAACACGGGTAGAGGGCTACAGAGGCGATAATTGACAAAACTGCCTCAAGAAGAGGGTGAGGTATCGGGGCCGGAGCTGTGGGCTACCCCCTCTTCTTCCAGATCGCTGCCGGCAGGCAAATCCATCTCAGGACGGCTGAGCAAGGCTTTCCACAGGCGCTGAGCGCCTTTCGGGCTACTGTAGAACATCAGCTCAATCAAGATGCGCAGGGCCAGCTCGGTGAGGCTATTCTCATCGCGCACGTCCCCATCCACCATGCGGCTGCGGTAGTGGGAGAGAAATTCGTCCAAGTAATCCCCCACCAGCGGTTGACGGAAGGGGCTGAGCTCTTGATCGACAGCGGCTTCCAGTTGCTCCAAGGTGCTGCGGATACGGGCTTGTTGCTGAGCAGCCAGATAGGCAATCACCATCACCAGGGCGCGGGCCTCTTCGATATCGACCTTTTTGCGCCCACCGCTGCTGCGGCGCAAGGGGTTAGCATTGCGCAGTCGCCAGAGGGTCACCCGGTCGCCAATCTGCTCTTCCAAGTTGAGGGCTTTGGCTGCGGCCAGAACCGCTTCGGAACTTTCTCCGCTCAGGGACTCCAACCCCAGCAGTAGCAAGTCCAACTGGGCTTTGATGGTACCGGTGGCTGTGTTCAGGCCAACGGGCCGACTGTCTAACTGAATGTGCTTGTGTTCCACCGTCACGCTGTCAATGGGAGCTTTGGGTTTCGACGAAACTCTATGATCTCCTGTCCAAGCCAAACCTGCAACCTACCTCCCTGCGCTCTAGTCTAAAAGACTTTGGGCATGCTAGACTGCTCGCCAGCCTGCCGAGAGTTGAGCTCTCAGGGTTCTTCCCCAAAACGGGGTAACTCTGGATGCATCTTAGACCAATAAGAATGGGTTTTCTGGGCCGGTTTCTGTTTCGGCAACACCCCTACTCCTAGCTGAACTTGGGCTTTTGGACTCAGGGGGATGGCTACTTATAATGGGGAAAGCAGCTGCTGCTTTGGCCTTTAAGAGCTAAGTGACTACCCACCTTTATTGAGTTTCCCTTTTGTTGACACCAGCGACTCTAGGTGCAGCTTGATTCATCATGGCCTCTTCTGCTCGCTGCAGTACTCAGCCTGTCCCTGTTCACTGGGTCTTGATCTTCAGGGATCGATTGGGGCAGAGGGGGGTTGTTCTGGATAGTATCTATTACTCAGTGGGACGGTCTAAAGACAATCATATTCGCCTTTACGATCCCTGCGTCTCTCGGAAACACGCTTCCCTCATCCGCATCCCAGGTTCAGGGCCAACTGCACAGGGATCCCTGCAGTACAGCTACATGGTATTCGATGGCAGTCCGGGATCCAGGCCCAGCACCAATGGCCTATTCGTCAACGGAAAACGGGTTTTGTCCCATCGCCTTCAGCTCCTAGATAAGATAAGGTTTGGGCCGAACGTAACGGCAATTGTGGAGACAACGGATCGACTCAGCCCGGAAACCCTAGCCAAGTTATTGCAGCCTCTGGATGCTGCTAGCTCTACATCCCCATCCACCTTTGATTTTAATAAAGACACGGAGCCGAACCCGGAAAACCTGGCTCAGCCAGAGGAAGAGGATTTCACTGTTGCCTAAGCCAACCCAACCAGTCTTCTGAATCCTCCTGTGCTCCCCATCCCACCTGCTCTGAGCGGCTACTGGCAAAATGCCTTTGACCTAGAAGCCCATCTGGGATCCTTCCTGGGCCTTGGGGCTGCCGATCTGCGGGAGAAACTGCGGGCAGGGCAGCAGCAATTGGCGGAGTTGGGCCGGCGAGACTTTGGCTGGGATCGGGCAGATGCGTTTTATCGGGATCAGGTGAGATCCGCCTATCTGCTGGATTTGGCGGCTTGGCACCTGAGCAGCACCGACTACATCGGCGATACCTTACGCCTGGTGGCGGATCATGCCCGCGGGTTGGTGTTGGATTTTGGCGGCGGCATCGGCACCCATGCTATCGGGGCGGCCCTCTGCGCAGCGGTGGATCAGGTGATCTTCTGGGATATCAACCCCATCCATCGGCAGTTTGTGCAATGGCGGGCGGAAAAGCTGGGCTTAACTGAGCGCATCCACTGTCCAGAAAACTTCCCAGAAGAGATCTTTTTTGACACGGTCATCTGCTTCGATGTGGTGGAACATCTGGCGGATCCGGCAGCGCAGTTGCGGCAGTTTTACGACTGGCTCAAGCCGTCAGGTAAGCTTTTGATCAACTGGTACTTTTTCAAGGGGTTTAACGGCGAGTTTCCTTTTCACCTGGACGACCCGCAAAAGGTAGAGCAATTCTTTCAGGTGCTGCAAAGCTGTTTTTTGGAGGTGTTTCACCCCTATTTCATTACCGCCCGCTGTTACCGCAAGTGGGATAAAAGCTGAGATTGGAGAAAACCAAGGTGCTGCGCTATTTGCGGATATTGTGGCTGTTTTGGAGCACCTCAATCGCGGCAGAAATGGAGTACCGTGCCAATTTTTTCTTTGCCAGCCTCAGCAGTCTGGGTGGCTTGGGATCCGCTCTGTTTGGGCTGTCGTTGTTTTACCAGCAGGGGCACCGGCTGGGCGGTTGGAGTTGGCCGGAAGCCCTCATCGTGTTGGGGGTGTTCACCATTCTGCAGGGGGTGTCGGCCAGTCTCTTTAACGTCAACCTCAATCGCATTGTGCAGCAGGTGCAGGAAGGCACCTTGGATTTTGTTTTGCTAAAGCCAATAAGCAGCCAGTTTTGGCTGTCGGCCAGGGTGTTTTCCCCCTGGGGCCTGGTGGATATCGGCTTTGGTCTGTTGCTGATTCTCTACGCCGGGATCCAGCTCCATTTGCCTGCTTGGGCCTATGCTCTGGGGCTGCTGCCTCTGCTGCTGGGGCTGATCATCCTCTACAGCCTCTGGTTTATGTTGGGAGCCACCAGCATTTGGTTTGTCAAAATCTACAACGTGACCGAGGTGTTACGGGGCTTGGTAGAGGCAGGACGATTTCCGATAGTGGCCTATCCGGTGGCCTACCGCGTGTTTTTCACCTTCGTCGTGCCGGTGGCTTTCCTGACCACCATCCCGGCAGAGACCCTGCTGGGGCGAGCCCAATGGCCGTGGCTGCTGGGATCCGCTCTGCTGGCGGCAGGGCTGTTGTGGGGATCTCATCTCTTCTGGCGCTTTGCCCTGCGCTTCTACACCAGCGCTTCCAGTTAAAGTCTGGGCCAAAAAGCTTGGATCCCACGCATCCGAGTTTCCAGGAGTTGAGTAATTTCTACAGACGCGCCCCACGCGCTGACATCGCGGAGAACAACTGCCTTCAGTACAAAGCAGAGGGAATCGCAGAGTTCTCTGGGTTGAGGGCAAAAAAGTTTTCACTGCAGCGCTTTGCAGCCACAGGCTCTGTGGTTTAGGGGGGCTTGTCTGTCAGTGGTTTTGATGGTTTGTCGATCTTTTGAGGAGCCTGTTCAATGCACAAACACACAAGCTTTGTAGCAGCATCTGTGATAGCCGGCAGTTTTGCTCTCTTGGGCTGCGGCAGCAGCACTTCGTCTTCGATGATGCCTTCCCAAGCGGATTTGGTGGCTTTGAGCAGCGGCAACCGCCTCACCTTTATCCGCTCCGCCGATGCCTTTGTGCAGGGATCCCTGACGGTAACAGGAGTGAACGGCAACCTCATTGGTATCGATGTGCGCCCTGCCAACCGGCTGCTCTACGGGCTGACCGACACCAGCATCCTTTACACCATCAACTTGCAGACCGGTGTCGCTACCGTGGCCAGCACTCTGTCGGTTCCCTTCACCGCGGGCACGCTTTCTGGCATGGATTTCAACCCTGTTCCGGATCGGCTGCGCTTGGTGGGAGCCAATGGCCAGAACTTCCGCATCAATGTGGATACGGGCGAAGTGATCCAAGATAGACCTTTGGCCTTTGGCCCAATGGAACTACAGGGATCCCAGCCGGCCATCACCGCCGCCGCCTACACTAACAATGTGGCGGGTGCCCAATCCACGCGGCTGCTGAACATCGACGGGCAACGGAACCTGCTGGTGTTGCAGAATCCCCCCAACGATGGGGTTCAGGTGCCCATTGGCCCCCTGGGGGTGAACTTCGGCCCTATGGGTGGGTTTGACATCCGTACTGCTGATGGAGTGGATACCGGCTTTGCCATCGGCGGCTCCACCTTGTATCGAATTGACCTCAACACCGGTCGGGCCACATTCCTGGGCACCCTGCCGGGTGGGCCGTTCTTTGGCTTGGCTGCCCTCTAGGAAGGCCGATTCCTATTTGCCTATCTAAATCAAGATTCATCAGCGTTAATCAACATTTTGAATTCATGGGTTTGGATCAACTTTTTGAAATCATTGCCGCAGTTGATCCCTTGCGTGGCCCGATCCCAGCTCAGGATTGGGCCTTCTATTTCCCCACAAGTCAGGGTTGACCTCCGCCTATGCAGACGATAAATTATGAGAGCCGCTGCCCTGGTTGGATTACTCTGGGCGATGCTTGTGCCTCTGCAGTTTCTTTCTCTTTTCCATCCCGTTTCCTGATACATTCACGCTGAACTCTCCTGAACATGGTTCAGGAAAGAAGCGATCGCATCCTGCCTATCTCTGAGCAGGAAGGCGGTATCCCGCAAAGCCCTGAGGAATACCCCCCGAGCGCTTTCCCCCTTCACTTCCCGGCAACCGTTGCGGTGGACTCAAGGATCAGGGGGAAACTTGGTCTACTATATCCCTCTCAATGACTTTTGCCAAACCGCCTAAAGCTCAGTAAATTCAGCAAAGTTCAGGGTTTTGGGGGTTAGAGGCATGCTCTTCCCACTCATGAAGATCGAGGGTGACAAAGCTGAGGGATCCCTGCAGGAAAAAACCGATGCAGAGGTGTTTGCAGCCCTAAAAGCAGGCCGGTCACAAGCTCTGGCCATTCTCTACGACCGACATGCCGGCTTGGTGTACGGAATTGCCTGCAAAATGCTGGGCAGTACTGCCGAAGCCGAAGATCTCACCCAGGATATTTTTTTGAACTTGGCTCGTTCCTCCTTTGATCCCAGACGGGGATCCCTGCGCACCTACCTGAGCATCTTGGCTCGCTCTCGCTGTTTGGATCGGCTGCGCTCTTGGCGGAATCGACAGCGCTCCCTGGAACAGGGCAGAGTGGAATTGCAGGGTAGTCCTGCTGCGGATCCCACCTTGGAGCAGTTGGCCCAAGCGGAACGGGTGGCCGAGGTGCAAACGGCTTTGGCCGAGTTGTCCGAAAGTCAACGGCAAGTCTTAAAGATGGCCTATTACGAAGGCATGAGCCAAACGGAAATTGCCAAGCAACTGGATCTGCCTTTGGGAACGGTCAAAGCCAGAGCTCGGCGGGCTCTGCTGCGGCTGCGCGAGTTGTTGGGAGGCCCCTCATGAAAGCCGAATCTGTGTCTCCCGAAGAACTGCAACTGTGGCTGGCGGGCTACGTGCTGGGGGATCTCTCCCCGGAAGAGGCCGACCGTCTGGAGGCATTGCTCAAGCTGCGCCCGGAGCTGCACCGAGAACTGCAAGCGTTGCAACGGGCGTTGGAGACAGCCTACGGCGTGGAGGAAAAGCAACCTCCCCCCGCCCTGCGGGCTTCTCTGTTGCAGGCACATGCGGAGCAGGCAGCCCAACCGATGCACACCCCCACCTGGGTTGCCAAGGGATCCCGTCTCTGGCAACGGGGCTTGGGGGCGGTGGCCGCAGGCTTGATCGTCGCTTTGGGGCTGGGGAACCTCTACCTGTGGCGCAGGCTGCAGCTAGCCCAGACGCAAGGGATCCCTGGCGAGGTGTTGACCTATGAATTGCAGCCGACTGCGGAGAACCTGGCCGGCTCGGTCAAGCTTGAGGTGGATCCCCAGCGCCTGCAAGGGCGATTGGTGGCCCAAGGGTTGCCGCCTTTGCCGGAAGGCCGGGTCTATGCCCTGTGGGTGGTGCTGGAACCGGAGGCGCCCTTTACCACCGATAGAGCGGGGGCCGTTCTCGTGGCAGCTTTTCCGGTGGATGAAACAGGAAATCGCCAACAGGAGCTGCGCCTACCGCCGGTGTTTGAATCTACAGAATGGGTGCGGGCTGTGGCCATTACCGAAGAGGATGGCAATCGTCCCCAAGAGCACCAGGGATCCCCTTTGTGGATTTCCGGCTAGGGAAAGCATCGGCAGGCCCATGGATTGGCGTGGCCTGATGGCGTAAATAGGCGATTATTATGCAGATTGATATCCACCCAGTCTTGTGACCCAGACAGAAAACCTTAAGATAAAAGTCGCCACCCGGCGAAGAACTCGGAGGCTACCCCATGGGCGAAGCAAAGCGCCGTAAAACCCGCATCAGCCAAGATCCCGACCAAGAGCTGGTGTTTCCCAACCTCAAAGACATTCCCCTCACCAAAGGGCAAGCTCGCGCCATCTACAATTGGACAACCCGTGGCGCTTGGGCAGGCATCATTCTCCTGGCCATCATTTGGGTGGTGATCCGATTTGTAGGGCCTGCCTTCGGCTGGTGGCATCTGGTCGGCTAGCCGGCCGGATCCCCTTTAGCATCCTTTGGAGTTTCCGTCTATGCGCTCTTATCTGGCAGCCGCCATTCAAATGACCAGCATTCCCGATCTGGCCAGCAACTTGCAGCAGGCGGAAGAGTGGATCGACTTTGCAGTGCGCCAGGGATGCGAGCTGGTGACGCTACCAGAAAACTTTGCCTTCATGGGGCCGGAAGCCGAGAAAGCCCGCCTTGCTCCTGAGATTGCGGAGCGGGCGGAGGAGTTTTTGGCCAAGATGGCCCAGCGTTACCAAGTATTTATTTTGGGAGGAGGGTATCCTGTGCCGGACGGGCAGGGCAAAGTTTACAATACCGCTGCCCTCTACAGCCCTGACGGCAAAGAGCTGGCCCGCTATCGCAAA
The DNA here is from genome assembly GCF_054059455.1 of Thermostichus sp. MS-CIW-23. Lineage (NCBI taxonomy): Bacteria > Bacillati > Cyanobacteriota > Cyanophyceae > Thermostichales > Thermostichaceae > Thermostichus > Thermostichus sp. MS-CIW-23. The sequence continues at coordinate 42,494 of NZ_JBSSCC010000009.1, forward strand.
ATCCACCTGTTCGATGTCAATCTGCCCGACGGCAATACCTACCGCGAGTCGAACACGGTGGTCAGCGGAGATGAGGTGGTCACCTGCGAGCAAGAGCAACTGGGGAACCTCGGTTTGTCGGTCTGCTACGACGTACGCTTTCCAGAGCTGTACCGATCCCTGGTGGATCGCGGAGCCCAGATTTTGCTCATCCCTGCTGCCTTCACGGCCTACACGGGTCGGGATCACTGGCAGGTTTTGCTGCAATGCCGGGCCATTGAGAACACCTGTTACGTGATAGCCCCCGCCCAGGTGGGCACCCACTACGAGCGGCGACAGTGTCACGGCCATGCCATGATCGTGGACCCCTGGGGGACTATCCTGGCGGATGCGGGTGGCGAAAAACCGGGGGTGGCCATTGCTGAAATTAACCCAGAGCGTTTCCAGTTGGTCAGGCGGCAGATGCCTTCCCTACAACACCGTCGGCTGGCCTGCACCGTCACCCGCTAGGGATCCGCTGTGCCTTGGCCCCCCCTGATTCTCTACAGCAAACCCGGCTGCCACCTCTGCGAGAGCTTGGTGGAGAAGTTGCGGCAGATCCCCGAAATCCGTGATCTGGAAGTCCGCGACATCACCTCCAACCCGAGTTGGTGGGAGCAATACCAACTGGAAGTTCCCGTGCTCACCCTGGCAGGGGATCCCGAGCGACCTTTGCCACGTCCTTCCCCTCGGCTGACGGTGAGCCAGTTGCGGGCTTGGCTTGAGAAACAGCTCCGTTGAATTTCTCCTGCTGCTGCCGGAGCTTTCTCTGCCATGCCTATGGAGAGAGCAGCGATTCGCTGCGGGCGGTGTAGCCGGCTTGACGCAGGGCTTCAACGGCGGCTTGGGCATTGTTAACCCAAAATTGGGATCCCATTCTCACCCAAAGGGTATGGGGATGGGCGGTGATGGCAGCCACGACAGGAATGCGATTTTCTTCTTTAATTTCCGAGCGTTGGCGAGCGATTAGCGTCTGTAAACGGTATCGATCCTCCAGTGTCCCAGCAGAGTCGAGAGGGATCTCCACCGTTACCCAGCTAACAGATTCAATCGGTTGCAAATCTTCCACAATCAGTTGCACCTGTTCATCCCGCTGATCCACTTTGGCCCAGACCCACAGCCGTTGATCCACCTCCAGGCAACCGCGCAAACGTTCATAGGTTTTGGGAAAGATCACCGCTTCACAACTGCCGGTGAGATCTTCCAGTTGCAAAATGGCCATGCGATCCCCTTTCTTGGTTGTGACATTTTTAATGGCAGTCACCAGGGCGAGAACGCCCACAGAGGCATCGGCTGCACAGCCGCCCAGGTCAGCTAGGTTGACGGGGGCCAGTAGCCGCGCTTGCTCCTGAATGCGCCGCAGCGGATGATCCGAGACATAAAACCCCAGCAGCTCCCGTTCTAGCCTCAACTTTTCCTGAGGTGGAAAATCTTCAGTAGCCGGCCCACGCGGAGCCTCCACAAATCCATTGCCGGCGCTGCTATTGCTCCCCAGTAGATCGAACAAGCTGGCTTGGCCGATGGCTTTGGACTTGGCTCGCTGCGCTGCCCAACTGAGGATGGGATCCAAATCGGCAATTAGTTGTTTACGATTTCCAGAAATACAATCAAAAGCGCCCGCACAAATCAGGGCCTCCAGGGCACGACGGTTAACAATGCGCAGATCCACCCGCTGGCAAAAATCCGCCAGAGAGGTGAAGGGGCCATCAGCTTGACGGGCAGCCAAAATGTTTTGAATGGCCCCCTCCCCTACATTCTTCACTGCCCCCAGACCAAACAAAATGCTGGATCCCTGGGGAGTAAAGTCCATTCCAGAACGGTTGATATCCGGCGGCTGAATTTGGATCCCAATTGACAAGCAATAGGTAATGTAGCGCTGTACCTTGTCCTGATCTCCCCCCACAGAAGAGAGCAAGGCTGCCATATATTCCGTTGGGTAATTGGCCTTGAGGTAAGCTGTTTGAAAAGTAATCAACCCATAGGCAGTAGAATGCGATTTATTGAAGCAATACTCGGCAAAAGCAACCATTTGATCAAACAATTCTGTGGCAACTTCTTGGCTTACACCCCGCTTGGCTGCCCCCTGCACAAATTGCTCGCGGTGTTTCTCCATCTCGGAGACTTTCTTTTTCCCCATCGCTCGCCGCAGCAGATCGGCTTGGCCTAAGGTGTATCCGGCCATGTCTTGGGCAATGCGCATGATCTGTTCCTGGTAGAGGATGGCTCCGTAGGTATCCTGAAGAATGGGCTTGAGGAGTTCGTGGGCATAGGTTACCGGTTTGCGACCGTGCTTGCGATCGATAAAGTCGGGGATCATGCCCGTATCCAATGGGCCTGGCCGGTACAAGGCCAATACTGAAGAAATATCTTCCAGGTTGGAAGGTTTGAGCTCCCGCACCACCTGCTTCATGCCAGAAGATTCCAGTTGGAAGATCCCTTCCAGCTCTCCCTTTTCCAAAAGCTGGTAGGTTTTCTTGTCGTCTAGGGGTAGGTTATCCAGATCTATATTGACGCCATTGTGTTCTCGGATCAGTTCCACTGCCCGCTGAATCATCGTCAGGTTGCGCAGACCCAAAAAGTCCATCTTCAGCAAGCCCAAAGACTCGATATCTTCCATCGAGTACTGGGTGATAATTTGGCCTTCATTGTTGTACTGCAGAGGCACGATCTCATCTAAGGGATCCTTAGCAATCACCACACCGGCAGCGTGAACCCCGAAGGTTTTGTTGGTGCCCTCCAACAAACGTGCCAGCTCGATCCAGCGGTGGGTGGTTGGGTCTTTCTCGTATTTTTCTTTGAACTCTGGAGCGGGAGTATCCTCGCCAATCATCTCTTCCAATTTTGCGGGCTTGCCTCGGGATACCGGGATCAATTTCGCCATTTTGTCGGCTTCTGAGTAGGGAATGTCTAAGACTCGACCGACATCTTTGAGAATGGCTTTAGAGGTCATGCGGTTAAAGGTGATGATCTGGGCGACTCGCTCTTGGCCGTATTTGCGGGTCACATAGTCGATCAGCTCTCCCCGCCGCTCGATGCAAAAATCCGTATCGATATCCGGCATCGATTGACGTTCTGGATTGAGAAATCGCTCAAACAGTAGGCCGTATTTAACCGGGTCAATGTTGGTAATTTGTAGGGCATAGGCCACCAGGGATCCTGCTGCCGAGCCTCGCCCCGGCCCCACCGGGATCCCCTGCTCGCGGGCATAGCGAACGTAGTCCCAGACCACCAGGAAATAGCTGGAGAAGCCCTTTTGTTGGATGATGTTCAGCTCAAAGCGCAGGCGCTCCTGGTAGTTTTGGGGGATCTGATCCGGCTGAGCAACACCGCAGCGCTTCGCCAGCCCCTGCCAGGCCAATTCTGTGAGATAGCTATCGGCAGAATGGCCCGGTGGAACCGGGTAGTCGGGCATGCGCATTTCCCCAAATAGGTCATAGCCCTCGATCTTTTCCAGCACCTTCAGGGTGTTGGCGATGGCCTCGTCAATCACCTCCTGTTCCAAATGGTCACGGCAGAGACGGCGCATCTCTTCTGGGCTTTTCAGGTATTCGGTTCCGGTGTAGCGAAGGCGATTTTTTTCAGTAAGGGATTTGCCTGTTTGAATGCAGAGCAGCGCATCGTGGGCCTCTACATCCCAGCAGGAAATAAAATGGCTATCGTTGGTGAGGATGATCGGGATCCCCAATTCGCGGGCGATGCGCACCAACTGCACATTGACAAAGCGATCTTCTTGATAACCGTGATCCTGAATCTCGATGTAATAATCATCCCCAAACTGCTCTTGGTACCAAGCGGCAACTTCACGGGCAATTTCTGGCCGCCGCTGCAAAATAGCTTGAGGCACTTCTCCTGCCAAGCAGCCGCTGGTGACGATCAGCCCTTCTTTGTATTGCACCAAATACTCTTTGTTAATGCAGGGGCGAGAGAAAATCCCTTTGCCTTGAATGCCATGTAGATGGGAAATGGTGGTCAGCTTTACCAAGTTTTTGTAGCCCTGGGTATTTTTGGCCAGAACCACCTGGTGATACTTGGGGTACTTGCGGCTTTTGTCGCGGATATCGCCGTTGATTACATACATTTCATTGCCGATGATTGGAGTAATCCCTTTGCTTTTACACAGTTTCACCAGCTCCAATGCCCCATACATGACACCGTGATCCGTCAGGGCCAGCCCCGGCAAACCCATAGCCACCACCTGCTCGATCAGACGCGGCAATTGGCTGGCGCCATCCAAGAGGCTGTATTCGCTGTGGAGATGCAAAGGAACAAAAGACATGGCAACGCTATGGATAGTGGGATCCCTTTAACCTTAACTCAGCGTGTCCATTTCTCGACTGCCTGCAGATGCCGCTACAGTAAAGTCAGCTGATGTTTTTTCCCTTTTCTTGATGGATGCTCCCATTCGCCTCACCCAGTACTCCCACGGCGGTGGCTGCGGCTGTAAAATTGCCCCGGCCCTGCTGCAACAAATTCTTAAGGATGTGCCCCTGCTATCCCCAAATCCGGCTTTGTTGGTGGGAGCTGAAACCAGCGATGATGCGGCTGTCTATCAACTAAACGACCACCAAGCCCTAATTTTGACCACCGACTTCTTCATGCCGATTGTGGATGAGCCGGTGGATTTTGGTCGGATCGCGGCAACCAATGCCCTTTCCGATGTCTACGCGATGGGGGGCACTCCCATTCTGGCTTTGGCAGTTTTGGGCATGCCGGTCAATACCCTGCCGATGCAGGCCATCCAAGGGATCATGGCCGGAGGGATCCAGGTTTGCCAAGAAGCCGGGATCCCTTTGGCAGGGGGGCACTCCATCGATTCGCCGGAGCCCATCTTCGGCTTGGTGGCAGCAGGTTTGGCCCATCCACACCACATTCGCCGCAATGCCACGGCCCAAGCCGGGGACGATCTGATCCTGACCAAGCCGCTGGGGATCGGGGTGATGACCACCGCTCTGAAAAAGGGTCAGCTCAGTGCGGCAGGCTACGCGGAAGTTTTGCAGGTGATGACCCAGCTGAATCGCATCGGCTCGCAACTGGCTCGGCGACCGCAAGTTCACGCCATGACGGATGTAACAGGGTTTGGCCTGGTGGGACACTTGCTGGAAGTCTGTCGCGGCTCGGGGGTGGGGGCCAGTTTGGATCTGGCTTCCATTCCGTTTTTGGCAGAAGCGCTCTCGCTGGCAGAGGCAGGGATCTTTCCAGGGGCGGCTCGTCGCAATTGGCAGGGCTATGAGGGGGTACAGGCAGAATCCCTGCCCGAGTGGCAGCAACTGCTGCTGGCGGATCCCCAAACCAGCGGGGGCTTGCTGGTGGCGGTGGATCCCGGCTACACCTCAGACCTCTTGCAAGAGCTGCACAGTGCCGGCTACCCCTACGCCCGTCGCATTGGCCGATGCCAAGCTGGAGACACCAGAATCCATGTTACCGGCAAGATCAGCCTCAGCCCAGCGGCAGCCTGAAGAAGACCCTCTGGCAATACTCACCATGCAAAGTCTCATGCAAAGTCTCGATAGAGGGCTCAGTATGAAGATTGCGTCAAGCAGCTCTGAGAAAGTTAAAGATACCATGTGAGGCAAGGGAAGGTTGAGATATCCTGAGAGCTATGAGCGAGCTTCCCCCCAGCCGTAGTCTGGTTCAGCGAGTTGAGCCTGGCCAGCTGATTCGAACCCTCAGCAGTGGGCAATTGCTGATGGTGGATCCCCAGCGGCACAACGCCCTGATCATCTGCAAGACGTTTCATGCTGAGTTTGCCGGGCCGGGTGCTGCTGTTGGGGGGCCATTGGATGTGGAGTCCGGCGGCGTTGTCCCCATTGGGGATGTGGTTTTGCTGCATCCGCAAGACTACCAAGAGCGGCAAAGTGCCTATGCCAAGCGGCTGCACTGGATGCGTTGGCTGCAGCAAATCACCGATAATCCTCTGCCGGCGCAACGGGCGCGGGTTTTGCTCTTTAGCTTAGAGGAATTTTTCTCTGCGGATTTGGTTAGCCAATTGCCCGATGACATTTTGGCACGGCTGGTGGGGGTGCTGCCCCAGACGATTGCTGCGGTGCGGATGGAGATGACGGCCCTCTACAGCCCCAGCTATTCCTTGGCAGGCTGAGCTTGTCTTGGACTGGGGAAGGGACTCGTCCTGCCAGCATGAATCGGTGACACCTTGCAGCCCTCTCTGCAACTGGAACAAGACACGATCAGCTACACTGCTGGCATTTGGTTCAACTGGACTCGACTGGAATCTCTGCCTTATGCAGTGGTGGAAACGGCTTCGCCGCAATCGATGGGCCCAAGCAGGAGCCTACATTCTTCTTGTTTTCTACGCCTGCGCCATTTTTGCCGAGTTCGTTGCCCCCTACAGCCCACTGGAATCTCAACCGGGGGGATCCCTTCTGCCGCCCACCGCCATTCACTTTTGGGATGAATCGGGCGCTTGGATTGGGCCCCACGTTTATCCAACCCGCCAGGGGCCAGTGGATCTGGAAACGGGAGAACGCCCGCTCTTGGTGGATACCAGCCGTCCAGCCGGGATCCGCTTGTTTGTGGCCGGTACTCCCTACCGTTGGTTGGGGTTGATCCCCTGGGATCGGCATCTGTTCGGCACCGTCCCGCTGCGGCCTGTTGCAGAAGCAGGACAAGTGGGATCGCAAATCAGCGAAGAGCCACCTGTGGCACGGCTGCACCTGCTGGGCACAGATGATCAAGGTCGGGACTATTTCAGTCGCTTGGTCTATGGCGGGCGCGTCAGCCTGTTTATCGGCTTGGTGGGCATTGGCATCTCTTTCCCCATTGGCCTGCTGGTGGGGGCCATATCCGGCTACTTTGGGGGCTGGGTGGATACGCTCCTGATGCGCTTGGCAGAGGTGTTGATGTCGATTCCGACGCTGTATCTGCTGGTGTCGCTGGCAGCGGTGTTGCAGGTGAATCCGCTGACCGGGGTGCCTTTCAGCAATGCCGAGCGCTTCTTGGTGATTGTGGTGATCCTCTCTTTTGTCGGTTGGGCGGGCCTAGCCAGGGTGATTCGTGGGCAGGTGCTGTCCTTGCGAGAGCGGGACTTTGTGCAGGCAGCGCGGGTAGCCGGGGCTGGATCCCTGTATCTGCTGGTGCGGCATATTTTGCCCCAGACAGCCACTTATGTGGTGATCTCGGCAACCTTGGCGGTGCCCGGCTACATTGCGGCAGAGTCGGTGCTGAGCCTCATCGGGTTGGGGATCCAACAGCCGGATGCCTCTTGGGGCAACATGCTCTCGCTGGCCACCAACGCTTCGGTGATCATCCTACAGCCCTGGCTGGTGCTGGCCCCCACTTTGATGGTGGTGCTGACCTCTCTATCCTTTAACCTGCTGGGGGATGGTTTGCGGGACGCCCTCGATCCTCGGGAAGGGTGAGCTGCTTCCCCATTGCGCCGAGTGAGGGGAATGGAGTGGCCTGCAAATCACCGCTTTCCGTCGGGATAGAGCCGGTTTAGACCCTTGCGAGCCTTAGCATGGACATCCAGGGTGGCATCCATTTTCAGGATCTGCCGGTAAACTTGCTCGGCACGAGCCACTTCCCCTTCCTGTTCCAACTTTTGTCCTAGCTTGAGCAAGTTTTGGGCTGAGAGATCTGCCCAAGGATTCTGTTCGGCTGTTGGCTCCTGCAGTTGCCGCAGCTCTTCTAGGCGCTCTTGCACCATCGGTCGTAACAGCCAAGAGTCATCCAGATCCAAAACCTCTCGGTAGTAGCGCTGGGCCTCTTTAAAGTTCTTTTGCTCGTCGTAGGCTTCCGCCAGTTGTAGCGCCAGTTCCGCTGTGGGCTGATCCTTAAACTGGCGATGCAGTTGGTTCAGTCGCCGCACAAAGGGGGATCCCTGCTGCGGGTTTTTCAAATCCGGGGCGTGCTGAACCGGCAGATAGTCGTCCCTCTCCGCCGATGGTTGAGGGGAAGGGGCAGGCTCTGCAGCTTGAGGTCGAAGGGGCGCTTGGCGGCTGATACTTTTGGGATCGATGGGGGTGGGCTTGTAAACCCAAATTGGCTGATCCGGAGGAGATGCGGGTGGGGTTGGGCGTGGGATCGGCTGCGGCAAGGGAATGGTCTTGCGATCCGGCGGTTCAGGAGATGGCTGCTTCAGCTCCTCAAGGGTGCCGGGAGGTTTGGGGGCCTGAAATTGAATCGCTTTGGGAGTCTCCCTGCGCTCTTGGGCCAATTCTCGGTACAGAGCGGCCAATTGAAGGTAACCCGCCTCCTCGTAGGCGGTGGCCAGCCAACGGGCATTCTCTGGGCTGGGATCCGCACGATAAGCTCGCCGGAGCAACTGCAAAGCAGTGCCGTAGTTGCGCTCTCGAATGGCTGCCCGTCCCAAACTCGCTGAGCTGACCCCGATGGTATCGCTGGCCATAGTCCCCCATCTATCTTGGCGCCGACAATAGAGCTAAGAGTCAAGGCTGAGCTGCTGATAATTCAGGTTTTCCAAGCCAGCCACGTGGGTTGACGCTTGCTTAATATAACTGGATTCCTTGGCCATAGCATACCCTCACCAGCCGGGATGTTATCTGCTCGGACAGCTCCCTCTTGTTGAGATCTCTCGCTTTATATCAATTCAATGTCGATATTGAGGGTGGGATTGGATTGAGATCTGGATGCCAAGTTAACTTTCGGGCTAGCTTGTATTCAGAGCTTCAGCAGCAACAGGTTCTGACGCCAACATGATCCAAGACTTTCGAGAGCGGTACCCCATGGGCAGCTTGCTCACCGATCTGTTGCGGGTGGAAGAAGGGATCTACATTGTCAGAGCCCAGGTGGTGGTGAACAACACGGTTTTGGGCAGTGGCATGGCTGGCTCGAACACCGTCGAAGAGGCGGAAGATGCTGCCTTGAAGCGCGCCCTCCACCACGCAGGATTTGGTCGCCCCACTTCCTCTTTGAGTTTGGGCATGGATTCTGCTGCCGCCAGGGTGCCTTATCTGCCAACTCCTGAGTTGGCCAACGGACACGCTCAGTCTTCCCCTGCTTCTCCAGCCCCCGAGTCGATAGGGATCCCTGCAAAGCCAAGTTCCCCAGAGCTGCCCGGTCTAAGTGAGCCGGCGGCCTATGGAGATGACCTATCGGACATCATTGCCCAAACGGATGTGGAGATGCAGCGCATTGGCTGGGGCCGCAAGGAAGGACAAGAGTTTTTGGAACGTCGCTTTCAGAAGAAATCTCGCCACCAACTCAGCGACGCCGAGCTGCGGGAGTTTTTGCGTTATCTCAAACAGCAGCCCTCCCGCCTCAGCAGTGAACCCCGCTTTTGAAGTCTTCTCGGCCTTGCCGCCAAGATCTCGGGATCTGGAGATCTGGCAACTCCTATCTTCCAACTAGGGTTGTTCCGAGCCCGTTCAAGTAGCCTCTGACCCTTGCCCCCGGCCCCTCTGGAAGGGGGAGTTGGGAATCAAGCCAGCCAACTGTTTTACTGCTAGTTGGCTGCTACTTGGAATAAGCCCGTTCTACCGTCGGTGTCTTGCTGCTGCTGAAGCTAGGGCGCACCTACAATCACGCTGGTGTCTTCCATTTGCTTCACGACCGTTTCTCCCCCTTCCGAGAGCACAACCCGTCGCTCTGGCACCGATACTCCGGCCACCTTGGCGGTTTGGTAGTTTTGCCCGGCCTGCACCACAGCGGGAATGACACCTGGGCCAGAAACCAGAGCAAAGGACTCGCCGCCGATCTGTATCATCCCGGAAACCTGTACACTGCGGGCAAAGGCAGCCGGGTCGGGGGTAGGCGTTGGGATCGGGGTGGCCACGGCTACAGGGGCGCCATTGCCGCTGCCAGGAGGGGGCAAAACCGGAGGTGGAGGCAGGGGCGGCAGGACAATCTGCGGTTCAGGAGCACGCACGTTTTGAGGCACAAAGGGATCCACACGGCCAGCCCCACTCAAGGCCCGCTGGGTTTCCTGCTCTCGATCCACTGGCGGGATCAGGCTAGAGGCAGCTTGGGTAGCCTGCAGAAGGGAGGGCACCGGCGGCGGGGGTTGATCGGGGGCGGTCTGGCCAAAGCCGGCAGGCAGGTTCACCGTTTGTTGCCGGGCGAGAGCTTGCATCTGGCTGGCTCCGCGGGCCAAGGTGGCGCTCATATCCTGTTCCCAAGTCCCTGCAGCATTCAGCCGCATGATCACAGGGCTGGTTCCCCCCCGAGACTCCACCCAAATTTCCGCTTCTGTGTCGCTCAATCGCCGCGAGCTGAGGATCCGGGATCCCGGAGCCAAGAGGGGCCGAAGCGCCAGTTCGGCCTCAGGAACAGCCTGTTCGTTGGCCAGAGCCGGGAACCAACGGGGGGCCAAAAACGCAACGCCCCCTGCCAACAGCAGGCCGGCTACAAGAAAGCAGGACAATGGGCGAGCAGGCAGCGATTTCAGCATAGAGACCACCGGGAGAGCATGACTCTAGTCAATAATAAGCTCAACTATACTGAAAATAATGTATAATATGTTCAGTACGGATTACTACCAGTTAATCTTTCTGTTTACTTTCGAGTCTGCCAACATGGTAGCCAAAGCAAAGCAGAAAATTGGTAGTAAGACGACACGGAAACTGCGCTTTGGGTATTCTACTCAAAGCTTTGCGGGATACCGCCATTCTGGTTGGAAACAAACAGAATGCTATCGCTGCATAGTTGAACAGTGATGTTCAGCAGTGTTCAGCGTAAATGTATCAGCCTCGTATCCTCTCCACCAAAATATCCAAAATCTTCGTGATGGGGCCAAGTCAACCTGCTTTTCTCGACAACAGTGCTAGGATTTGTCGATCGAAACAGTGGCACCATGTCCCCAGAGATCCCGACCGGGCCAGACAAAGACGGCCTCTGTCCAAGCGCAGCCTCGTTTGCCATACTGAAGAAAGATTGTAAATATTTGTTAACGCCATGACTGTCTCTGCTTTGGATCCCGCCAACCCCGCCCGTTTACAGGAGATCGCTCAACGCTTGCGCAGCCCGCGTTCTGCAGACCGGATGGTGGCCTTGGCCCAGTTGCGGGATGTGCCGGCAGAGCAGGCGGTGCCGCTGATTTTGCAGGTCATCGACGATGAGAACCTGCAGGTGCGCTCTTTTGCCGTCTTTGCCCTGGGGATCAAGCAAACGGACGCCTGTCTGCCCAAATTGCTGGAAATCCTCACCCAAGACCCGGATTATGGCATTCGCGCCGACGCGGCAGGTGCCCTGGGCTATTTGGAAGATCCGCGGGCTTTTGAAGCTTTAGTGCGTGCTTTCTACGAGGATGTAGAATGGCTGGTGCGCTTCAGTGCCGCGGTGGCCTTGGGGAACTTGAAGGATCCGCGGGCTTACGAGGTGCTTCTGCGGGCGTTGGAGGGGCCAGAAGAGCTGCTACAACAGGCGGCCATCGCAGCTTTGGGAGAACTGGGGGATCCGCGGGCCCTGGATCACATCCTGCGGTTTGCCCAATCGGAAGACTGGCTGGTGCGGCAGCGGCTGGCCCAAGCGCTGGGCAATTTGCCTTCCCCCAAGAGCGTTTCTGCTCTCAACTACCTGGCCAGGGATCCCCACGATAACGTTGCGGCGGCGGCTCTGGATTCGCTGCGGCGCTTGCGGCAAAGGGGCATCTCAGAAACCACCCCTGAGAAGGGATCCGGGCCAGCCAATTCTGAGGAAGGCTAAGGTAAAGATCCCGGCTCAGCTTGTTCCGGGTTCCCCAATTCCCAGAGAGAGGCTTCCTCTGTTTCCGGCTGAGCCTTTCTTTTCCCAGGATCCCTTGTCTCAATGGTTATCAGCCCCCACTCATCGGTTTCACCTGTTGCATCCCCGTCGCGGCCCCGCATTGTGGCGGCCCTTTCTGGGGGTGTGGATAGCTCTACGGTGGCGGCCCTTTTGCAGGAACAGGGCTACGCCGTGGAGGGGGTCACCCTCTGGCTCATGAGGGGGAAGGGGCAGTGCTGTACCGAAGGCTTGGTGGATGCGGCAGCTGTTTGTGAGCAGCTGGGGATCCCGCACCATGTGGTGGATAGCCGCGAGCTGTTCCAGGCCAACATTGTCGATTACCTGGTAGCCGGCTATGCGGAGGGCATTACCCCCCTACCCTGCTCCCAATGCAACAAGCTGGTGAAATTCGGCCCGTTGCTGGCCTATGCCCGCGAAAAGCTGGGCATCTCGCAGATGGCCACCGGCCACTACGCACGGGTGCGCTTTAACGCCGAGCTAGGACGTTACCAACTCCTGCGGGCGGTAGATCGGCAGAAGGATCAGTCCTATTTTCTCTACGACCTCAGCCAAGAGCACCTAGCCCATAGCCTCTTCCCCTTGGGCGAGTACACCAAGGCCCAAACCCGTCAGTTGGCTGCCCGCTACGGGCTGGTTACAGCCGACAAGCCCGAAAGCCAGGATCTCTGCTTGATTGAAACCTATGGCTCGATGCGGAGCTTTTTGGATCAGTACCTTGGGCAAAGGCCAGGGGAAATCGTCGATACCCAGGGGCGAGTGCTGGGATCCCATGAGGGCATCCACCACTACACGGTGGGCCAGCGCAAGGGGTTGGGGATTGCCTCTTCCCGTCCGCTTTACGTGGTGCGCATCGATGCCGCCATGAACCGCGTGGTCGTGGGGGAACGGGAGGAAGCCACCCAAGCTGAAGCATGGGTAAGACAAGTGAACTGGGTCTCGATCCCGGCGCCGACGGCATCCTTGGCTGTTGAGGTTCAGGTGCGCTACCGTACCCCCCCAGTGCCCGCCATGGTGATCCCGGAATCGCCAGAGCGGGTAAACCTGCAGTTTGCCGAGCCGCAGTTTGGGGTCACTCCTGGCCAAGCCGCCGTCTGGTACCACGGGGATCTCCTGCTGGGGGGAGGGATCCTGGAGCGCCCTTCTCCCTAGGCCAACTGCAACTTCCCTCTCGCCAGGGGGGAAGGATTGGGGGTGAGGGCAAGCCAAACTACGCTGCTTGCGCTTGCAGCTGCTGCAGGGATCGGAACAGGAGCACTGTATAGATATCGAGGATAGGCGCAACTACCGTGGCGGCAGCATTCCCAACCACAGCCGCACCTAGGGTATCTCCCAGGATCCCCCCAACAAAAAACGAAATCATCAGGATCGCGATGCCGAAGATCAAACCCACAGCCAGAAATGCCCAAAACACCCCCCACCAACGGCCCCTGACGAGGTTCCAACTGTAGCCCAACCCTTCTGTGGCCCCTTTGTCTTCCAGGGCAATCGCGTAGAGGGTAAAAGCTAGCCTCACCCCCCAGTAGATGCCGGGAAGCACAAACAACAGCATCCCCAGCGAGACAATCAACACCAGCAGGATGCTGCCGAATACCAGAGGCACTGCCCTAGAGACAGCCCGATCCAGACTGTTGCCCAGGGAAGGAGTGCGCTGCTTCAAGTGCTGATCCACCAACCAGAAGGCTGCCCCGGCCAGGATGGGCGCACCAATCAGGCCATAGGCCAAGTTGAGGATTCCCCCGAAAAGTGGGATTAGCTCGGCGATGATGGAAATGATGAAGCCGGGAGAGGCCAGGATCAGCAGCGGCCCATAGATGGGGCCCGCCATCTCGAATGACCGCTGCAGGAGCGGGATGGGGCTGAGGGTAGCGTTTTGCATGACAGAGGGATCCTCGTGGGCGACCAAGTCCACCCCCTTCATACCACGGGATCTCACCTAGGACATCTTGGGTTGAGCCGAAATCCCAAAAAGGGATCCCTTCTCATCTCAAAGCTAGGCACGGGGAGCACCCTTTTTGCTATCCCCAATGGGGGCAAAAGCGGAAACTAGGAGGCTGCTTGCCCCTTCAATCGTTGCAGGGATCGGAACAGGAGCACCAAATAGACCCAGAAGATGGGCTGAACGGCTGTGGCAGCGGCAGCCCTAACTACGTTCACCACAGAGTCGCCAAAATCAGCCACAACTCTACTGACAAGTACAACTATCAATCCAACCCCAAAACCGAGAATAAAGCCCCCAATCAGAAGGGCCCAAAACACGCCCCACCAACGACCTTTGACGAGATTCCAACTGTAGCGCAGCCCTCCTGTAGTTCCTTGATTTTCCAGAGCAATGGCACAAAACGTGAAAGCCAGCTTAACCCCCACGTAAATGCCTGGAATGATCAGGAGAATGGAAGCAAGGAAAGAGAGGAGTCCTGCCAAGATGCTGCCGAAAACCAGAGGCACTGCCTTCGAGACAGCTCGGTCGAGGCTGTTGCCTAGCAGGGGAGCTTGCCGCTTCAGGTGCTGATCCACCAGCCACAAGGCTGCCCCTGCCAGGATGGGCAGGCCGATCAGGCCATAGGCCAAGTTGAGGATTCCCCCGAAAAGTGGGATTAGCTCGGCGATGATGGAAATGATGAAGCCGGGAGAGGCCAGGATCAGCAGCGGCCCATAGATGGGGCCCGCCATCTCGAATGACCGCTGCAGGAGCGGGATGGGGCTGAGGGTAGCGTTTTGCATGACAGAGGGATCCTCGTGGGCGACCAAGTCCACCCCCTTCATACCACGGGATCCCAGCTTTGTTGCTGGGAATAGGCTTAAGAAAGTCTGTATTGCTTTGTACAGATTTACGCCGATTTTTGGAGAATCCACGCCGCTGCCTGTTCGCCGCTGCGCAGGGATCCCTCGAGGCTGCTCTGGTGGGTGTATTCCCCGGCCCAAAGGAGGCCCGGCAGGCCGCTAAAGGTGGGAACCAGATGCTGCTGAAAGCCGGGGGGTTGTACAAACTGGGCAAAAGGGATCCGGTACACCCGCAGCAGGCGCAGTTGCTCCAAGGGGGCTTTATCGCTACGCGACACTGCCGCGACGGGGAAGTAAGTTTGCAGCTCGGCCCGGCAGGCTTGGGCCAGCTCCTCGTCACCTAAGGGGGGATCCCCTAGCACCACCACCGAATACAGGTGTTGGCCAGGAGGAGCCAGCGCCGGGCTGATGCGGGTAAGTTGGACCCAATGGTTGATCCAGCCCTGGCCGGTGGCGTTGAGGTACAAGTAGGCGCCGCGGCTGAGGGAAAAGGGGGCGCAGAAGTAGAGACAGGTCACCGCTCGCCCCTGGGTGGGAATGGGGGTGGGGGCTTGAGGGCACAGCTCCGCCTGCCAGGCCCGTGCCTGAGGGGCATCAGTAGCACAAACTACCCACTCGGCAGGGATCTCTTCACCCTTGGCGGTGCGGATCCCGCGCACTTTCCCGTCTTCTGCCAGGATGCGCTCCACCGGGGTTTGGTAGCGAATCTGTTCGGGGGACAGGTGACCGGCCAGTTGTCGGGCCAGTTCTCCCATACCCAAGGCCGGGGTGACAATGGATCCCTCGGCCATCATCTTGAAATAAAAGGCAAAGAGGCGGGCGCTACTGCCCAGATCCGGATCTAGAAGGATCCCGCGGAAAAAGGGGTAGAAAAAGTGCTGGCAGATCTGTTGGGAAAAGCCGTACTGCTCCAGAAACTCCCGCAGCGAGCAATCGGATCCCCCCAGACCTTCTTGAAAGACTTGCTCAGGGCTGCGGCGCGCCAGCTCGGATCGCAATTGCAGCACCTTGAGCTTGTCCCCAAAGCTGGCCAAGGGGTTGAGCAAAGAGGGGAGAAGGCTGGACAGATCCCGTAGGGGATCCCCCAACAGCCAGCAGCGACCGGGTTGAGCCAAAATAGCGCCGGGCCGGTAGGGACGGGGATCGAGCTTGCCCAGATCCAAATGCTGTCGCACTTTGGGATAGGCGGTGAACAGCACCTGAAAGCCGCGATCCAGGCGAAAGCCATCCACCTTGTCGGTACGCACCCGCCCCCCAGGGCCATCGCTTTTTTCCAAGACGAGAACATCCCTCTGGCCCCTCAGCACCTTGGCACAGGTCAGCCCTGCCAGCCCCGCGCCGATAACCACCACTCTGCCCATGCTCTGCCGGGATCCCTTCTTCGTCGAGTATTTTATCTGCTTGGATCCCACTAGGGCTGAGCTGGGTCGGCTGGCCCCCAAATGCGAATTGAGCCATCGGCGCCACCACTGAGAAGGGTCTGCCCATATCGCTGCGCGACGCTTCCGCGACCGGGGCCAAACAGCAAGACGCTCACCATCCAAGTCTGGCCGCCCAGGGTGCGCAACTGTTCTCCGCTGCGCAGATCCCAGAGCTTGATCTGGTGAGCGCGGTAATCGGTGCCGCTGGCGAGCAAGCGGCCATCAGGGCTGAGGGCAAGGGCGGCCAAGCCGGACAAAGTCTGGGGCAAGGTGCGCTCTAGGGCTCCCACGCCCAGGTTCCAGACCAAGATGCCACCGGTACTGCCGGCAAGCAAATAGCGGCCATCTGGGCTCAGAAGCACCTGCTCGATGGGGTAGTCGGCCTTTAGGGTTTCCAGCAAGGCCCCGCTGCCGGGATCCCAAAGGTGAACGGTGGGATCTCCATTGGCGGCCACCAAGATCCAAGGGGGGATCCCTTCAGATTGGTGGGAAGTATTCATACGGGTAGGTCTTGGGCCAAAGGCCACTGCTGTAATGCCAGCCCTCTGAGGGGTCTCCTGGGCGGCAGCAGTGGGAGGCGCCAGGGTGCGGATCAACTGGCCGTTGTCGGCCTGCCAAAGGCGGATGGTGCGGTCGGCGCTGCCACTGGCAATCCAACGACCATCGGGGCTAATGGCGACACTGTTGATCAACCCGGTGTGCCCTTGCAACTGCAGCCGCGCCAGCACATCCCCAGGCCAGAGAGCCGGATCCCCCAGGGTCGCCAGATCCCAGACCCGTACCGTCTTGTCTGCCCCACCACTCACCAAAAAGGTACCATCTGGGCTGATGGCCAGTGCCTCAACGGATCCCTCGTGGCCTGCCCAGCTCTGGAGCAGTTGGCCAGCCTGGGGATCCCAAAGCCGGATCACGCCGTCGTCTCCCCCGGCAGCAAGGAGATTTCCATCCGGGCTGATGGCCAGAGCAGTGACGGCGACAGGGCCTTCCAGCGTAGCCTTGAGCTGCAAAGACTTGGCCCAGTCTGCCGGGTCGTTATCGCTACGCGACGCTTCCGCGACCGTGACGGCGGTGGGGACGGAGGCATGAGAACCGTTCTCGCGAGTAGGACGGAGTCCCAGGCCGTTGCGCTTTGCCGGGCTAGAGGATCCCGTTCTCGTGAGGGGGACAGAATCCTTGGGCTCCCCCCGCAGGCCAAGGTTCGCCCTCATCTGCCATACCCCTGCCACCGTCAACGCCAGCAAAGCCGCCAAGCCGCCTCCTGCCCAAACCGGTGGGATCCGGGGACGCGCCCGCAGCGATACCGGAGAACGCGGTGGGGTGGTTGGCTCCTGTAAGGGCTCGGCGGCGACAGGGCTGGGCTGGGACAGGAGTTCGGCGGCAGGGGGGCTCTCGGCGGGGGGCAAAGCCTGCAAAGTGGCCAGAGCTGCTGTTGCTGAAGGAAAGCACTGTTGTGGGTTGCAGCTCACCAAACGATCCAGAAAAGCAGCAAAAGGAGCGCTAGTAGAGGCCAGATCGTGCCAGCGCAACTCCCCCGTCAACGGGTCGCGAAACAGCTTCTGGGGCGGGATCCCGCAGAGGGCCTGCAGGGCAATCAGCCCAAGAGCATAGAGGTCGCTGCAATGCCTGGGGCCATAGGGGTTCCCGAAGCCAGAGCCGGAAAAAGCCAGACCCTGTTCCTCACCCCCCCACTTCAACAACACCCATCGCCCATCCGCCTGACGGTAGATCAAGCGAGAGGGCTGCAGGTTGCAGCAGCTCACCCCTTCCCCATTCAGGAAGGCCAAGGTTTGCAGCACATCCTGCAACAAGGCTCGTACCTCAGCCTCTGTCCAGTCGTGCCCCCAATGGCAGTGCATTTGGCGGGACGGAGTCGTTAGCTGGCCCCTCTCGGTTGCGTTACCTAGCAATAGAGCTTGTTCCAGGGTGGGCCCTTCAACCCATTCTTCCACCCAATAAAACTCCCCCTCTTGCTCAAAGCAGGCCAACAGGCGGGGGATACCCTCGTGGGATCCCAGGTGCTCCCGCAGCGCCACTTCTTGCTGAAAGAGATGCCGTAGCGAGGCGGAGTCCTCACTGTGTTCGCGGTGCGGAGCATTTTGGCCGGCCTGCCAGCGTTTGAGCACCACCCGAAGCCGCTCAGGATGATGGCTATCCTGTGCCAAGTAGGTTTGTCCGCTGGATCCCAGTGCTTCCAAGATCTGATAGCGGCCACCCAGGGTCTGCCCTACCATGGGGAGAGTGCGAACCTTTTCCTTCCGACCCATCATGCCATAGCGACGTGAGACTCAGGCTAACCGTTCACCCTTGCGTTCACGGTGCGGAGCACCTGGGTGGGATAGAGTCCTCGCCGCATCAGTCCTCCACCGCCATGGCTGAGGTGAGCAGAGCAAAAAGCGAAAGGGGATCCCGACAGCCGCTTTCGGTCAACTTTCTCCCTGGAGCAGGCTGAGTTGCTCAGCGACCTGGGGGATGTTGTTGCAAAACCTGCTTCAAATATCGCCCTGTATGGGATCCGGGGTGCTCAGCCACCTGTTCTGGAGTGCCAACGGCGATGATCTGGCCGCCGCGGTCGCCGCCCTCTGGCCCCAAGTCAATAATCCAATCAGCACAGCGGAGAATGTCCAGGTTGTGCTCGATCACCAGCACGGTGTTGCCTGTATCCACCAGCCGCTGCAGGACGTTCAAGAGCTTGTGGACATCGTAAAAAGACAAGCCGGTGGAGGGCTCATCCAGCAGATAGAGGGTTTTGCCGGTGGAGCGGCGGGCCAGTTCTGCGGCCAGCTTGACCCGTTGCGCTTCCCCACCGGAGAGGGTAGGAGCTGGCTGGCCCAGCTTGATGTAATCGAGGCCCACATCGGCCAAGGTCTGCAGGATCTTGGCGGCAGGAGGCAGGGCAGCGAAAAACTCCAGCGCCTCCCCCACCGTCATATCCAGGACTTCGGCGATGTTCTTGCCCTTGTACCTGACCTGCAGGGTTTCGCGGCTGTAACGGCTGCCCCCGCAGACTTCGCAGGTGACGTACACATCGGGCAGGAAGTTCATTTCAATCACGTTCACCCCCTGCCCTTTGCAGGCTTCACAGCGCCCCCCCTTGACATTGAAGGAAAAGTGGCCGGATGGGTAGCCTCTGGCCTTGGCATCCAAGGTTTGGGCAAAGGTTTGGCGGATGGGATCAAACAAACCCGTGTAGGTGGCAGGGTTGGAGCGGGGGGTACGGCCAATGGGAGATTGGTCGATGACGATCACCTTGTCGATGTGTTCGATGCCCTCAAGTTCTCCCATCTCCGCGGGTTGGGGCACCTTGTGTCCAAGATGGTGCTGCAGGGCAGGGTAGAGCAATTCGTTGACCAAGGTGGATTTGCCGGAGCCGGAGACGCCTGTAACACAGACCAACTTGCCCAGGGGGATCTCTACATCAATGTGCTTGAGGTTGTTTTTGTGGGCATTGGTGAGCTTGAGAGAAACCGCCTTGCCGGCCCGCCGCTGCGCAGGGGTAGGGATCCGCAGCCGCCCCGAAAGATAAGCTCCGGTGATGGAGCGCTCGCAGGCCATGATGTCCGCCAGGGATCCCTGGGCCACCACTTCCCCGCCGTGGATGCCGGCCCCAGGGCCGATATCGACGATGTGGTCGGCGGCACGGATGGTTTCTTCGTCGTGTTCCACCACGATCAGGGTGTTGCCCAGATCTCGCAGGCGAAACAGGGTTTGCAACAGGCGCTCGTTGTCCCGCTGGTGGAGGCCAATCGAGGGTTCGTCCAACACGTAGAGCACCCCCGTCAAGCCGGAGCCCATCTGGCTGGCCAGCCGGATCCGCTGCGCCTCGCCCCCGGAGAGGGTCATGGCCGGGCGGGCCAGCGTTAGGTAGTCCAGGCCCACATCCACCAAAAACTGCAGCCGGGTTTTGATCTCCCGCAGCACCAGCTCGCCGATCTGCACTTGTCGCGGGGTAAGTTTCAACTGCTCCAGGCGGTGCAGGCAGTCGCGGATGGAGATCTCGGTGAGATCGGTAATGCGGTAGCCGCCGATGCGCACGGCCAGAGCTTCCGGCTTGAGACGGGATCCCCCACAGGCGGAACAGGGACGGTAGGTGAGGTAGGCTTCCAGCTTTTGCCGATAGATTTCGGAAGTGGTTTCCTGGTAGTGCCGCTGCAATTGGGGAATCACCCCCTCATAGCGGCGATAGTACCCCCGGCCTCGGTACTGAGATTCTACCTCGGCGATGTAGACCTCCTGGTCGGCGCCGTAGAGGATGATCTGCTGTTGCTGGGGGGTGAGATCACACCAGCGGCTGCTGAGGTCAAAGCCAAAAGCCTTGGCGGCTCCCGCCAACAAAGCCAGATAGTAGGGGTTCTCCCGCTCTGCCCAAGGGGCGATGGCCGCGTACAAGGGGAGCTTGGGATCCGGCACGATCCGCTCGGGGTCGAAGATGGGCTCAAAGCCCAGCCCGTGACAGACAGGACAGGCCCCAATCGGCGAGTTGAAGGAAAACAGGCGCGGCGACAGCTCGCCCATCACCGAACCGTGCTCCGGGCAGGCAAATTGCTCAGAAAAGACCAGCTCCGTTGGCTTGCCGTTCAGGTATTGCCCCGCCGACTCGGCCACCTTTTGCAGCAGCTGTTCTCGCTCCTCTTCCCGCGGCAGCAGCTCCACCACCGCAATTCCTCCCGACTGGCGCAGGCAGGTTGCCAGAGAATCGGCCAGTCGCTCCGCTATGTCGGGGCTCTTGACCAGCCGATCCACCACCACCTCGATAGTGTGGGTCTTGTTTTTGTCCAAGGTGATCTCTTCGCTGAGATCCCATACCTGGCCGTCGACACGCACGCGCACAAACCCTTGCTGGCGCAAGCTTTGCAACAGGTTGGCATGGGTGCCCTTTTTCCCCTTCACCACCGGCGAGAGCAACTGAAACCGAGCCCAATCCGGCAGAGCCATGATCTGATCCACAATCTGATCCACCGTCTGCGGGGCGATCACCCGGTTGCAATGGGGGCAGTGCGGGATCCCAGCTCGCCCATACAGAAGCCGCAGGTAGTCGTAGATTTCGGTAACGGTGCCGACGGTGGAACGGGGGTTGTGGCTGGTGGACTTTTGATCGATGGAGATGGCCGGACTCAAGCCCTCGATGCGATCCACATCCGGCTTGTCCAGTTGCCCTAGAAATTGCCGCGCATAGGCGCTGAGGGATTCCACATAGCGCCGCTGCCCTTCGGCAAAGATGGTGTCGAAAGCCAAGGAGGACTTGCCCGATCCGGAGACGCCCGTGAATACCACCAGGCGATCCCGCGGGATCCGCAGGTTGACATTCTTGAGGTTGTGCTGCCGCGCCCCCACCACGTGAATTTCGTTTTGGCTGGACATCTCACCACCTTTTCGCGCAGCGTGTCACAGGTATCCCGTCGAGACCGGCGAGTAACAAAATCTTAACGATTCTTAGTTAACGATTCTAATGCTCTTCGCTTTGTCCAAAAGGGGATCCCAGGGAGGGCAAACCGGTAGCAAAAAAGACTTGGCTATGCTGGAAAGGACTGAATCCCAGGGGCCATGACCTGGACACTGCCATCCGTTCAAAAGGTGTTTGTTTACCTGTTGGTGGGGATCGCCTTCACGGCCCTTTGTCTGGGGGATCAGGCTCTGTCGCCACCGGTCATTGCCGTTTGCTTGGCCGCAGGGGCCTGCAGTTGGTTTTGGGAGCCGCCAAGGATTGCTTTTGCCCGCTATGCCCCCCTGTGGATGCCCCTGACGGTGGCGGTGTTGCTTAGCCTGCTGGCTTTGGTTATCTTTGGGACCCTTCCCTTTTCCGATGGGGCCATTGGCTTGGTGCTTTACCTAACGGGGGCCAAGCTGTTTCAGCGGGAACGGGCAGCCGATCACATCCAGTTGGCGGTGCTGTCTCTGCTGCTGATGGCCATTGCCACCCTGTTCAACGAAGACATCAGCTTTGGGCTGCTGTTTTTGTTGTACGTGGGGGTGGGACTGATCAACCTCACCCTTTACCACCTGCGCCTACAAACGGAACAGCACCCGCAGGCAGCCAGCCAAACCCGTGGCATCAACCTCAACTTTTTGGGCTTTCTCGGATCCCTGGCTTTGCTGGCGGTGATCCTGTCCGTGGCTTTGTTTTTCTTGTTCCCGCGGGTCAGTTTAGGAATTCTGGGTCGCCAGGCCCGCTCGCCGGTGATGACCACTGGCTTTGCCGAGGAAGTCAGCCTGGGAGCATTCGGCACCCTCAAAACCGATAACACCGTTGTCATGCGGGTGGAATTTCCGGCAGGGGTGCCGCCCCGTGTGGAGTCCCTCTACTGGCGCGGGATCAGCTTTGATCGCTACGATGGACGGGCCTGGTCGCGAACGCTAGACCGCTTCATCCCCATTTTCCCCAACGCAGCAGGGGTATTTGATCTCTCTGCCTCCAGCTTGATCCCCACTGCTCCCGACCTGCTGCTTCTCCCCTTGGAGCAGCTTATCTATCTGGAGCCGCTGGTCACCAACACCGTTTTTGGGGTGGCCCCGCTGGTGGAGATGGAATGGCTGGAGCGGGGCGGAGCAGCGACGGTGCAACAAGCTTGGCAACGGCAGAATCGCCGCCTCATCTTGAGCGAGACCGGAGATGTTGGCCATTCTCTGCCTCGGCAGGTGCCCCATCTTTACCGCGCCCGGAGCCGGATCTCAAGGGAGTTAAGCCCGCGCTTGCGCCGGCTAGGCCACGCGGAGCTGTTCAGTGCTCTCGACCCAGTCCAACAGGCAGCCTATCTGCAGTTGCCAGCAGACCTGGATCCGCGCATTCCCGCCTTGGCTGAAGACGTTACCGCTGGGATCCCCGATGTCTTTGGCAAGGTGACGGCTTTGCAGAACTACCTGCTGGAGAACTACGCCTATACCACCGATCTGCCGGATCCCGGCCCTGAACCGCCTTTGGAAGCCTTTCTGTTCACCCATCGGCGGGGCCACTGCGAATATTTCGCCACAGCCCTGACGATACTGGCCCGCAGCATTGGCATCCCGGCCCGGATGGTGAATGGCTTTTTGGGCGGGCGCTGGGTGGCGCAGGAAAATTATCTGGCAGTACGCAATGCCGACGCCCATTCCTGGACGGAGATCCCCTTTGGCCCCTACGGCTGGGTCATCTTTGACGCTACGCCGGCAGAGGCCAATGTTAGTCAGCGGCAGAGCTGGTGGGATCCCCTTCAAGATTTCTACGACAGCTTGCGCTTCCGCTGGTTTAAGTACGTCATCCAGTACGACCTATCCACCCAGCGGCAGATCTGGCGGCAGATCCAGGAGCTGGCCAGCCGCGTAACTGCTCCCCAGGAGCGGGAGGATGTCATCACTGCCTTCCGTCGTAGCCTGGTGGGTTGGGGGCAAACGCTGCAGCGGAATGGACTACCGCTACTGGGGGTGGTGGTGATCACCGGCTCTACGGCCTATTGGGGCCGCCGCCGCCGCTATCGGGCTTTGCGCTGGCAGGATAGGGGGTGGATTCTGTTGGCCACTGCCGCCAATGGGGTGGTGATGGGATCCCTGTGGCAGCCTCCGCCCCCCTGGCCCACCTGGATGGTTGGCCTCTTGCTACCGAGTCTGGCCTTTGCTGGGATGCGCTGGATCCCGGCGGCTCTACCCAAGTCGCAGCAGCGCCGCCAGCTTATCTCAAGGCTTTATCTGCAACTGCGGGATCTGGCGACGGCGGTGGGGATCCCAGCCCACCTAGGCCCTGAGGCCTGCCTGGAACACTTGCGCCACTCCGACTTACCACAAGCCCAGGTGGCCATCCAGTTCTTGGAGCGCTACCTGGAGGTGCGCTTCGGTGGGATCCCGTTGGAGGCGGGCGAATTGCAGCGCTGGCAACAGCAATTCAAACAGCTCAGACGAGCATGGCAGCCACTGGCCAAAACCCCCAGAAGAGCCGCCTGACCAGAAGGACGGCTATGCCCTGGAGCAGGTACCCCAAAAGCCCTGCGAGAAACCTTGACAGTTATGAGACAGTTAAGAGATAGTTAACGTTAGTTATAGACCCCGTAAGCTGCACTGTCAGACGGGGAAATCGCTCAGTGGCGCACTCGCTTCAGGCACGTTTCGCGCTGCTGCATTGCTATGCCCTTGCAAACTCATCTGAAGCTGTGTTACGTTTCTAACGTTCAGCTTCGAACGAGCAAGGGCGTGTTAGCTATGCGTAGCTACTCTTTGAGGGCGGCTTTGGCTGCAACTTTGTGTCTGCTGTCCTCGTCAGTTTTTTCCTCTAGTGTGGCTCAAGCGGCGCCTAAGCCAACCGGCAACGGTGCAATCTTCTTTCACCCAGATGGAACCTCAGCTTCCCACTGGGACATCACACGCATTCTCTACAAGGGCCCAGATGGCTTCTTGAACTGGGATCGTCTTCCCGTGATTGCCCCCTATCGCGGGCACCATTTCGACCAGCTTGGGGGAACTTCCAACGCCGGAGCGGTGACCCATGCCACAGGAACTCGTGTCCACGCCAAGAGCTTTGGGTTGGATCCGGACGGCAAAGAGTACCCCTCTGCCAACGGCACCCTGAACACGATCATGGAAGAGGCTGTGGCGGCAGGCTTGGGTACGGCTCTGGTGCAAACGGGATCCATCATTGAGCCGGGGACGGCTGCCTTCGTTGCCAAAGCTGCCAAGCGCAGCAACTATGAGGAGATTGCCCTGCAGGTGGTGGAGTCAGGGGTAGACATCATCCTCGGCGCTGGCGAGGAATGGCTGCTGCCGGAAGGTGTCCAGGGCCGCTTTGGCAAAGGGAAGCGCAAGGATGGCCGCAACCTGATTGAGGAGGCCAAGAAAAAGGGGTACGCCGTTGTCTACACCCGCGACGAGCTGCTCAAGCTGCCGGCAGATGTCTCCAAAGTTTTGGGGGTGTTCAACGTCGAGGACACCTTCTACGACAAGCCTGAAGAAGAGTTGCGGAAAGAAAACTTGCCCAACTACATCGCCAGCGCCCCCACCATTGCCGAGATGACCGAATTTGCCCTGGCGCGGATCTCCCGCAATCCTAAGGGCTTCTTCGCCGTCATCGAAGAAGAGGGCACTGATAACATGTGCAACAACCTCAATGCCTCTGGCTGCCTGGAGGCCATGAAGCGGGCCGACGATGCCATCGGGGTGATTCTCAACTTTATCGAGAAGAATCCCAAGACCTTCATGATTACCACCAGCGACAGCAATGCCGGTGGCATGCAGTTGGTGGATGTCGAGTCCGCCGATGAGCCGTTGCCCCCTACTGACCCCGAAGGCAGTGGTGCCCCCATTGACGGAGTTGACGGCACCGGTAGCAAGCCGTTCATTTCCGCTCCCGACAAAAATGGCAAGCGCTTTCCCTTTGCCGTGGCTTGGGCTACCGGAGATGACGTCGGCAGTGGAGTCATCGCTCGCGCTGCGGGCTTGAACGCTCGAGAGCTAGTGCCGGTCACTGGAATCCTGAACACAGACATCTACCGCATTCTCTACTTCGTGCTCTTCGGGGAGCGCATCCCCAGCGAGCTGAAGCCCTAGTGTCTGCTGTGGTCACCTGCCTTGGGCGGGTGTTTGCCCCACAAGCTCTGTCCGTCACGGGGGATCCATCCAGTGGATCCCCTTTTTTTATGAGAACCACATAACGGCGAAGGGGCTAGCTCAGCAAAGCAGATAGACGTAGTTCATTTTGCGTTAGAACTGTACTACAGTGGGCTATCATGGAGCCGAGACTGTCCTTTGGGTTTGAGTTTGTTCCACCAACGCGAACTGCGATCTTCAACCATGCCCACTCCCGCTGACTCCTCTCCATCCCCCCTTCTCCAAAGCGACGAGGTTCTCAAGCCTGAGGACTCTGTTCCGCTGAGGGGGACGGTATTGGCGGCCCGTGAGCCTTTTTTGGGGCTGTTGCGGGATCTGGCGCGGGCCTACCAAGCTTTTGAAAATTACGCCGGGGTTCACATTCGGCAAATGGGGCTGACGGCCCCCCAATTCGATGTGTTGGTTACCCTTGGCAATACCCCTGGGATGACCATGAATGTCTTGGCCCAAAAAACGCTGGTGACCAAAGGGACACTGACCGGCATTGTGGATCGCCTGGAACAAAAAGGGCTGGTGCGCCGGGAAGTGCCCCCGGAAAACCGACGCTGCTTTAAGGTCGTGCTGACAGAAGCGGGGGAAAAACTGTTTGAGGAAATTTTCCCGGCCCACGTCGCCTACTTGAAAGAGCGCTTCCAAAAGCTGGATCCCTCGGAGATGGCGCAGATCCAGGCTTGCCTTAAAAAACTGCAGGCTATTTTCTAGCGCTTTCAGCTAGAAATCGCAGGAGCCCCGCACTGTACCCGTAGGGTCAGTGCCGGGAGGAATGCGGAAGTTATGATAGAACCATGACCCAAGTCCTGACCGTATCCTGCAAGCTCAAGGTGTCCCAGTCGCAGGCCGCCAAATTGGACGCGACTTTGGAGGCTTTTGGCCAAGCCTTGAACTGGGTCAACCAAAACACACCCGAGAAAGTCGCCAACGCCGTTAAGCTCCAGTCTCTGTGCTACCGCGAAATCCGTGCCCAGTTCGGCTTGTCCAGTAACTTGGCTCAACAGATATGCAGACGGGTAGCGTCTGCTCGCAAGGTGGCACAACAGAAAAACCGCCCCGTCAAAGCGTTCAAGGGTGGCTTCGCTACCTACGACGCTCGTATCTTTTCGTTCCGCGAGAAAGACTGGACGGTGTCGCTGACCACGGTGGAGGGTCGGGAGCGCTTTGAGCTGGCGATTGGCCGCTACCAGAGAGAACGGCTGGCGGGCTCCAATCCCAAATCTGCCACTCTGGTCAAGCGTAAAGACGGCTCCTACTCCATTCAAATCTGTGTGGAAGCGGAGCCATCCCCACCGCAACGCACGGGCAGAGTGCTGGGGGTGGACTTGGGGAGGACGGATATTGCCCATACGTCAGAGGGGGACAATTGGAATGGACAGCAGTTGAACAGAGTCCGCGACCACTACTCTCGATTGAGGGCGGCACTCCAACGCAAAGCCAGTAAGGGCACACGCAGTTCGCGGCGCAGATGCCGTCAACTGTTGCAACGGCTGTCTGGCAAGGAGAGACGTTTTCAGGCGTGGGTCAATCATCGCATCTCCAAAGCTATTGTCTCTAGGGCAAAAGCTACCAACAGCGCTATTGCCCTGGAAGACCTGACAGGGATCCGGAAAAGAGTCAATCAACAGCCGCGCAGCAAAGCCGAGCGGCGCAGGGCCAACAGTTGGGCGTTCTACCAACTACGTCAATTTCTGGAATACAAGGCGAGGGCTGCAGGGGTTTCTCTGATTCTTGTGCCGCCTGCTTACACGTCGCAGACCTGTCACAAGTGTTTACACATCCATCCCGATCCTGCGCAATCCTACCGCAGTGGAAAGAAGTTTAAGTGTGGGCACTGTGGATGGGAAGGGGATGCGGATTTGAATGGTGCGAATGTGATTGCGCTTTTGGGGGCTGTCGTAAACCAGCCTAGAGGTTCGGGCCTGTTTTGTTCTCTGGTAGGGCAGAGCAGGCTCAGGGCTACTGAAAGCCCGCTCCGTACCGCTTTAGCGGTCGGAGTCGGGTAGTTTACATTCCCCTCTCCGATCCGGCTGATCAGCGACCCCCAAGCCGCAGTGCCGGAAGCAACCTCTAGCCCGGTTCAAACGGCTGCCCCAGAGCTGCCGGCGGCGTGGCCTTCACCGCCTGCTGGATCCAGCGCCGCAGCCGAGGTGGGATCCCGCGCAAGCCGTACTCCCACCATTCCCCAGAAGTGAGCACCAACACCAAAATCATCAACACGAAGGGGGCCACCGTGAAAACTTGGGTGGGCACGGCGCGGATGGTGGTCTGGGCAACCCCAGCGAAGGACTGCAAAATGCCGAACAGGTAGGCCCCCAGAGCTACCCGCAAGGGGTTCCAGCCACCGAAGATGACGATGGCCAAGGCAATCCAGCCATACCCTGCTGTATGTCGGTGGCTCCAGCCGGCCTTGAAATCCAGAGAAAAGGCAGCCCCCGCCAAGCCCAATAGGGATCCCCCCACAAGGGTATAGACATAGCGCCAGAAAATGACATTGGTGCCGCGGGCAAAAGCCGCCGCCGGCTGTTCTCCCATAGCCCGCAACATCAGGCCAGGCCGAGTGCGATACAAAAAGAACCAAGTTCCCCCGATGAGCGCGTAGCTGGCGTACAGCAACAGATCCCCTTGGAACAGGAGTGGCCCCAGCAGCGGCACCTCTCTCAGGAAGGGGATGGGCAGGCTGGGCACCGTTGGCCCTGGGATCCGCACGAACGGATTGCCCAAAAAGGAAGACAAATCCGCCCCCAATAGGGTCAAGACGAAACCAATGGCAATTTGGGATCCCTTCAGGGTCAGCGAGCCGAAGGCCACGATCCCAGCAAACAGCACTCCCACCGCGGCGGCAGCCAAAAAGCCCAATACCAAGCTTCCCGTCAGCTTGGCCACGGCGAACCCAACCATGGCCGCCAGCATGATCGTCCCCTCTGCGGAGAGGTTGATCACCCCTGCCCGCTCGGTAATGGTTTCCCCCACACAGGCGAAGACCACCGGTGTGGCGGTGGCAATGGCAGTGGAGAGAATAGCAACCAGTTGGGCAGCGGTCATTATGAGCCTGTCGAGAACTCGGGTTGGGTTAACGCATTTGCAGTTGCTGCGGGAATGCGCCTGTCGATCTGGTCATCGCCTCACCCCAACACCCAGAGCATGAAAGCCACCCCCAAGGTGACGGCACCAAACAGAGCATAGCTGATCCGGCGCAGCGGCCTCAGTTGCAGGGCATGCAGATCCTTAAGCCAGCCCAGCCCCAAGGATTCGACAAAGCGATCCAGCACCGCCTGCATAGGGTAGGCGTAAACCGATCCTTGCTCCTTAAAGTTCACCAGCACAACCAGCAGTGTAGCGTAGCCCCAGAGGAGGCCCCAGAGCACAGCGCTCAACCCGATTAAAATTGGCTCAAACATCGACTTTCCCTTGCCTTCTATAGGCATGTCCACTGCTTGCGTGAGCGGGAGACGGAGTTCTTTGAGCCTGGGGGACTTGGATCTCATTATTCCGGTTGTTTTCCCGTTGAGGCTGCCCTCCCTCAGACAAGAGCGTAGAAGGGATCCCAGCTTGCTTGCAGAGATCACGCCGGTTCTCTTCTGCCCGTCCAGGCCAGAAGATGACAAACTGGAAGTACCCGCTCGGAGTTATCTCGTCAAATCCCCATGAGTTCTCGCTACCTGCTGCCCCCCGCTGAACCCAAGTCTGTCGGTACTGCCTATATCCTCTGGGCGTTGGGCATCTTCGGGATCTGTGGCGTCCATCGCTTCTACCTGGGCAAGACTGGAACAGGCATCCTCTGGCTGTTCACCTTTGGCCTGCTGGGCTTTGGCCAGTTAATTGACCTGTTTTTGATCCCAGGCATGGTGGAGAACTACAACTTCAAGCTGGCCGTCCTGCAGGGATCCCGACCCTCCCCATCCCCAGCTTCCTCAAAAACCACCTCAGCACCTCCTCAGCCCCTCAAAGGTCAAGCTCTGATGCGGGAGATCCTGCGGCTAGCCCAACAGCGGCAAGGGATCCTCACCCTTGCGGAGATAGCTATCGACTTACCTGCCGACTTTGACGAAATTGAAAAGGCGCTGCAAGAGCTGAGCCGGCGGAGCATGGCTTTCCCCGAAAACAACCCGGTCACTGGAGCGGTAGAATACCACTTCCCTCACCTGCTGCACCGCTCCCCCGACCAACGTTCGCTCTAGATGCCCTCCTGCAGACCTCTACTGGGATCCCAGGATCCCTTGGCGCTTGGCTGCCCGAACCGCCCGGCGAAAGGTCAGCAAGCCCAGGCCGAAGTAGAAAATGCCGCTGGTCAGAGCCATGATCAGCCGCACGGGATCCAAGCCCGCCTCCCGCACCATCACGTCTCGCAGCAGCCCAGCCCCCGCCGTCATGGGCAGACTTTGCCCTAGCCACCTCAGGGATCCCGGCCATTCTTCCGTGGGAGCAGCCAACAGAAAAAGCAAGCCGAATTGGCTGATAATTAAAAGCTGCTGAATTCGCTTCCAAATCAGAGCGGCGGATCCCAGCAAAAACGAGAAGCCGTAGGCCCCCAGCACCACGCTCACCAAAGGCAACACTAGAGCAGGGGGAAACCGCAACCGGCTGCCCGTCAGCAATAAGATGACGCCCAGAATGACGACGACAATGGAAAAGCGCAACACCAAGCTGGCACAAGCCCGTGCCAAGAAGAGAGTGGCTGCCGAAAATGGCGAGAGCAACACCTGCTCCAAGGTGCCTGTCTGGGCTTCCACCTGCAGGTTGAGGGCGATGTCGTTCACCACAAAAATGACCAGCGTCCAGAGCACATAGCCGATCACCACCGCATCCAACCGTTCGCCAAATTGGGAGGCAGGCCCTGCCACATATTGGGCGCCGGCAAAGAGGGCATAGAAGAAGAACGTGGTGATCAGGATCCCGCCCAGGGCCTCCGCCGGATAGCGAATGTACTGGATCCAGGCCCGCTTCAGTTCAGCCCAAAACAGGTGTATCACCGGCATCATCCTTGCCCCTCTCCCCTTTTCAACAACTCGAGGAAAATATGGGTGAGATCGGCTTCCTCTCGTTTGAGGCTGAGCAAGGGCAAAGGCTTCAAGATCTCCAGCACCTGATAGAGCATCTCTGGCGGGCCGCTGAACCGCACCCGATGGGATCCGAGAATCTCCACCCCTTGGCGGGCCAGTTGTTCAACCCTCCAGGGATCCAGCCCCTGTTCCAGCTCGATCCGGTAAGTACCGACGGCGCCGGCAAAGTGCCGGATCAACTCTCCCGTGGGGGCTTGGGCGATGATCACCCCTTGTCGAATAACGGCTACCTGATCCGAGAGCGCTTCCGCAATATCCAGTTGATGGGTGGTGAGCAAGATGGCCCGACCCGAAGCGGCAATTTGGCGGATCAGGGATTTCACCGCTTGCGCCGATTCCACATCCAACCCCAGGGTGGGCTCATCCAGCAGCAACAGGGCCGGTTGATGCAGGAGGGCGACGGCAATGGCCACCTTCTGCTGCATGCCCCGCGAAAGGGTTTGCACGGCCACATCTTGTTTCTCCTGCAGGCCAAAGGTCTCCAGCAGCTCTAACCCCCGTTGCCGAGCGGTTCTGGGGGATAGCCCCCGCAGCACACCGAAGTACTCCAGGTTCTGTAGGGGGGTCATCCGCCAGTAGAGGTTGCGATTGCCTTCCAGCACTGCCCCCACCTGGGCCAGGGCCCCCGGATCGGTATGGGGATCCCGTCCGAGAACGCGCACTGTGCCCGCGTCGGGTTGGATCAGGCCGGCAATCATCTTAATGGTGGTGGTCTTGCCGGCCCCGTTGGGCCCCAAAAAAGCCAGGATCTCCCCTGCTGCCAGCGTCAGGGAGACATCCACCACCGCCCGCACCTCCCTGCCTCCTTGCCGGTAGGTTTTTTGGAGGTGGTGAGCTTCTAGAACTTTCATGACGCGAACCCGATGCAAACGCGAAGCCGATGCAAAAAGGAGCGCTGAAGAGAGGAGGGCCGGCCATTCCACTCTCTCACACCAGAGCATGGGCCCGCCTCGAGAGGGATCCGGCAAGATCTAGGGGGTCATTGGGATCCCAGCCTCCATCCGGCTCAGGGCCAGGCTCATCTTGTCCAGCCACTGCAAAAGGTTCTCCAGTTGCTGCGCCGCCGGCACCATCCCCAGCCCTCGCACCGTCACCTTGCCCGGTTGGTAGACAAAGCGAGGCTGCAGGTGAGTGGGCAGAGCCTCTTTCAGGCGATTCCAAGCCGGCTCCTCCATGGGGGTTTCCAAAAGGACATGCTCTTTGGCCGGTTTGATGCGGGAAAAGCCCAGGGCTCGGGCCAGCACCTTCAGCTCCATTACCCGCAGCAGCTCCTGAGTGGGCTTGGGCAGGGGGCCAAAGCGGTCTTGCCATTCTTGGGCAATTTGCAACAGCTCGACCCGAGAGCCAGCAGCGGCCAGTTGTCGATAAGCCTGCATCTTTTGATCTTCGTCGGGGATATAGCTTTGCGGGATCATGGCGGTTACATTGAGGTCAATTTGTGTGTCCTCCACCTGTGGGATCTCCTGGCCGCGAATTTCTCGAATGGCTTCTTGCAGCATTTCCAGGTAAAGATCGAAGCCCACCGCATTGACTTGCCCGGATTGTTCCGTTCCCAGCAGGTTGCCAATGCCACGAATTTCCATATCCCGCATTGCCAACTGATAGCCGGATCCCAGTTGGGTAAATTCCTGAATGGCCTGTAGGCGTTTGCGGGCCTCCTCGGTGAGGATCCCGTCTTCTCGGTAAAACAGCCAAGCATGGGCTTGGATCCCAGCCCGGCCCACCCGCCCCCGCAGCTGGTATAGCTGAGCCAATCCAAACTCCTGAGCATTTTCAATCAAAATGGTGTTGACGCGGGGAATATCCAAACCGGATTCGATAATCGTCGTGCAGACCAGGATATCGATTTCCCCATTGTTAAAAGCCAGCATCGTTGCCTCTAGCTCCCCTTCCGGCATCTGCCCGTGGGCAATGGCAATGCGAGCACCGGGCACCCACTCCCGCAATTTGGCACTGGTTTCTTCGATGCCTTCAATGCGGTTGACGACATAGAAGACTTGACCGCCGCGATCCAACTCTTGGCGGATAGCCGTACGGATGACTTCGGGGTTGTAGGGAGAAAGGTGAGTTTTGATAGGCCGGCGGGAAGGAGGCGGAGTTTGGATCAAGCTCATTTCCCGCAAACCCGACAAGGCCATATACAGAGTGCGGGGAATAGGGGTGGCGGTGAGGGTGAGTACATCCACCTGGGTTTTGAGAAGTTTGATTTTCTCTTTTTGGTTGACGCCAAAGCGCTGCTCTTCGTCAATAACCAAAAGGCCTAAATCCCGAAATTGCACATCCTTGCCCAAAAGCTGGTGGGTGCCCACCACAACATCCAGTTCGCCACTCTTGAGACGGGATAGGATTTCTTTTTTCTCCTCCGAGGTGCGGAAGCGGTTGAGCAAGCCCACTTGAATAGGATAGGGAGCAAAGCGCTCTTTGAGGGTGTGATAATGCTGCTGGGTGAGAATGGTGGTTGGCGCCAGGAGAGCCACTTGCTTGCCGGCGGTTACGGCTTTGAAAATGGCACGGATTGCCACCTCTGTTTTGCCAAAGCCCACGTCCCCACACAGCAGCCGATCCATAGGGCGTGGAGATTCCATATCCCGCTTGATCTCCTGGACAGCTCGGAGTTGATCCGGCGTCAGGGGATAGGGGAAAGAATCTTCCAGCTCCTGTTGCCAAGGAGAATCGGGCGGGAAGGCATAGCCCTCCTGTTCGGCGCGTTTGGCATAGAGCTGCAGCAGGTCAAAGGCCACTTTTCGCAGGCTCTTTTTGACTTTTTGCTTGGTCTTTTCCCAAGTGCTGCCGGACATCTTGTGCAGGGCAGGTGGTCCATCCCCGCTGGCGCGGTAGCGGGAGAGGGAGTTGACCTGGTCGGCAGCTACCCGCAACAGGCCATCGCTGTATTGAATGACCAGATACTCGCGGGTTTCGCCCCCGATGGTGAGGGTTTCCAGGCGCAGGAATTGGCCGATGCCATGCGCCTTGTGGACAACAAAATCCCCCGGCTTGAGCAGGTTGGGATCCACCTGGCGGGAGCTGGCTTGGCGGCGCTTGCGCACATAGGTCGGGGTGGCCAGGCTGTGTTGGCCGAAAAACTCGCGGTCGGTGAGCACCACCCATCCCAGCGTGGGCAGGAGAAACCCCTCCAGATCGGCCAAGCCGGAGTACTTCAGGGCCACCGGGGTGTAAGACTGTAGCTGCCGCTCGATGGCGGGGAAGTCTTTGGGGTTGGGCACATACTGGGCGGGGCAGTCGTGTTCTTGCAGCAGAGCCACGGTGCGGGAGGGCTGAGCAGAGAGGATCCACACCTGCAACTGCTGCTTGCGGTACTCGCGCAGGGCTTTGGCCAGGGATCCAAACTGGTGGGGGATGGCGGGAACGGCCCGGCTTTTCAGGTCGATGGCGGCGGATTCTCCCGGAGTGAGAGCGGCGTGGAGCGCTATGGCACGGGCCAACAGGCGGGGGAAGGGATCCCAGTCGGGAGCATGGAGATCGAAGGGGCGGTGAAAGGGCTGCAGAGCCGGCTCCGCAACCTGGGCCTGTTTCCACTGTTCTTGGGCGTGGTAGAGCCACTGCTGGCTGTGGGCCTGGCACTGCTCTGGCTCGTCGATCAGGATGAGGGTGGTGGGATCCAGATAGCTGAGCAGATTGGCGGGAGGGGTGTAGAGCAGGCCGAGAAAACGGCGCAAGCCCTCCGGGGGGGTGGGCGACTGCTCCAACTGCTGCCGTAGGCCCTGGGAGAGCTGATCGGCTTTTTCCTGCAGAGCCGGCCAGAGGATAGGCCCATAGCCGGTGGGAGTAAGCCAAACGTGGGGGATCCCATCTTGGGAGCGCTGGCTCACCGGGTCGAACTCCCGCAGTCGCTCCAGCTCGTTGCCAAACCACTCTAGGCGCACCGGCCATTCGCAGGCCACCGGGAAAACGTCGAGAATATCGCCTCTCTGGCTCCACTGCCCCTCGCTTTCCACCAGACTCACCCGCTGGTAGCCCAGACGAGCCAACTGCTGCCCCAACTGCTGCGGCGACATCTCCAGGCCGGGTTCCAGCTGGAGACAAAAGGCCCGCAACACCTCTGGGGGAGGGAGGTGGGGTTGGAGGGCCCGCTCTGTCGCCACAATGGCCATGCCCTTCTTCCCCTGGAGGCAATCGGCCAGCACCTGAAACTGGCCCCACACCAGCTCCGGTTCCAGGTCAAAAGGTTCGTAGGGGGAAGCCTCTGAAGTAGGGTAGAGCTGCACACTCTCCCAGCCCATGCCCTCCAATTGCGCTGTCCACCGGCCCGCTTCTTCCAGCGTGGCAGTGACCACCAGCAGGGATCTTCCCTCCTGCTGGGCCAAAGCCGAGGCGATCAACCCCTTGGCAATCCGCCCTGCCCCCTGCAGATTTGCCCGTCGCTGCGATCTCAAGCAGGCGGCCAGCTCTTGAATCAAGCCGGACTGGCCTAGAAAGTGCACCAGCGGAATAAACGACATCTTCCACCCCACACTGCAAACTGGGATCCCAATTCTGGCAGGCTCCGGGGACGATCAGCAGCCGTTTGCCGCCACCGTAGACCGGCAGTCGTCCCTTGCCGGGAAGCGCTCCTGGATCTATACAACAAGACAACAGTTTTGTTGTTTAACCAAAATCCTATACTAGCGGCCTGCCAGGCTTTGGCCGCTAGGTTCGCAGTGCGCTCTTTGTCTTGTAGTCTAAATTACAAAAAAGGGTTCACACTTCCAGAATCCTAAAATTAACCTTTAGAGTCGGACGGCCTGTCAATTGTCTTAGCCAAGATTCGATGTTAGAAGGAACAACGAACTACGGCTTTCCCGACCTCATCTGATGTCTGCCAGTCAGCAAGATGTTTTTCATGCAAGAGATGTAGCTGTATCAATTGCAGCAGATGTTGTCGGAAAAAGCTGCATGAATCAATCCACCTAAACTTGGTACAAATTATGTTTCTAGACACCGTCGCACTTTCTCGGCTACAATTTGCCCTCACGGCCATTTTTCACATGTTGTGGCCGGTTTTAACAACGGGGATGGCCATTTACCTTGTTGTTATTGAGGGACTTTGGCTGAAAACCCGCAACTTAGATTACTACCGCCACGCCCGTTTCTGGTCAAAACTCTATGTGTTGAACTTCGGTATTGGCGTGGCCTCAGGCTTGCCAATGGCCTTTCAATTTGGCATGAACTGGGCACCCTTTTCCGAAGCGGTGGGAGATTTTTTTGGAACCATCCTGGGCTTTGAGGGCACGATGGCCTTTATGCTGGAGGCCAGCTTTCTGGGGATCATGCTGTTCGGCTGGGAGCGCGTCCCGCCGGTGATTCACTGGATCTCGACGATCCTGGTGGCCTTTGGCGCCAACTTATCCACCTTTTGGATCCTGACGGCCAACTCTTGGCTGCAGACACCGGCAGGTGGCGTGTTCGTCGAT
This sequence comes from Thermostichus sp. MS-CIW-23, assembly GCF_054059455.1. NCBI lineage: Bacteria > Bacillati > Cyanobacteriota > Cyanophyceae > Thermostichales > Thermostichaceae > Thermostichus > Thermostichus sp. MS-CIW-23. The sequence continues at coordinate 78,422 of NZ_JBSSCC010000009.1, forward strand.
GGGAAATTTGTGGTGCGGGACTACCTGCAAGCAATCGTCAACCCCTTCATGGTCAATAGCTTTCTGCACATGTTTTTTGCCACCTTGGAAACCTCTTTGTTTGTTATCGGTGGCATCAGTGCTTGGTACATTCTCAAGCGGCGGCACAGCGAGTTCTTCTCCCGCTCCCTCAAAGTGGTCTTGGCAATGACCCTGGTGGTCGCCCCTTTGCAGGTGTTCGTCGGCCATCTGAGCGCGGAGCAAGTCTATCGCTATCAGCCGGCCAAGCTGGCGGCCATGGAGGCCCAGTGGGAGACGATCCCCGCCGGTGAGCGGGCGGACTGGAGCCTGTTGGCTGTGCCCAACGACCGTGAAGAGCGCAACGAGTGGGAGGTGAAGATCCCTGGCGCGCTGGGCTATCTGCTGGAGTTTAAGCCCCGCTTGGATCGACCCATTCAAGGGCTCAAAAGCTGGGATCCCCAAAATCGTCCCCACATGGTCGGCCTCATCTACTACTCCTTCAGAACGATGGTGGCCATTGGTCTTTTTCTGGCCGGGCTTATCGGAGTCACCCTTGTCCAATGGCTGAGGGGCAAGCTCTCAGTGGAGGCCCTTTCTCAGCAAAAGTGGCTGATGAGAGCTTGGATCTTCGCAGCACCCCTGGGATACATCGCCGTTGAAACCGGTTGGATCGTCCGCTGTGTGGGTCGGCAGCCCTGGATTGTGTATGGACAACTGCGCACGGTGGAATCGGTTTCGCCCCTGCCGGCAGGAGAAGTGCTATTTTCTCTGGTTGGCCTGACCGCGTTGTACACTGTGTTCTTCGTTGCCGCTCTCTACTTTGGCAGCCGCATCATCCGCGAAGGGCCAAACCTGGAGTTGCCCGCCCCTGTCCCGGCAACGCAGCCGGTGATCGTGGTCGAGCCTGCCCGCCACGAGCCGGATCGCCGTCCTGCAGAAGCTCGGTAGCAGCAGTTTGGTAGCCATCTAACTGGTGACTCCAAGTAGCAACAGGGCAACGTAGCAGGCCCATTCCCCACAGCAGTGAAACCCTTCGCTACGTCAACTCCCAACTTCCCTTCCCTAGAGGGAGAGGGACTGGGGATCGCCATCGGGAACTGTCTCGCACTGGTCAGAAATACTCAAAGCAGAGGGAACAGCGATGGAATCTTTTGAGCCTTTACAGCGGTTTCTGCCCCAGGTTTGGTTTTTTATCCTGGGCCTATTCCTATTTCTCTACGTTCTGCTGGACGGGTTTGATCTGGGAGTTGGTATCCTCTCCCTGACGGCCTCCAGCGAGACCCGGCGCAGCATCCTCATGACCAGCTTGGGCAATGTTTGGGATGCCAACGAGACGTGGCTGGTGTTGATGGGGGGATCCCTATTCGGATCTTTCCCCCTTGCCTACGCCACCATTCTCAATGCCCTCTACATACCCTTGGTGATCATGGTGGTGGGCCTGATCTTGCGGGCCGTTTCCTTCGAGTTTCGGGAAAACGCCGACAACAAGTTGGTGTGGAACCTGGCCTTTGGAGTGGGCAGCTTTTTGGCAGCCTTGGGCCAGGGATTTGCCTTGGGCAGCGTCTTCGAAGGGATCCGCGTGGACGAAGCCGGCCACTTTGCCGGCAGCCCCTGGGATTGGCTGACCTGGCGCACGCTGTTGGTGGCTCTTACTTTGATCCAGGGCTATGTGTTAATCGGCTCAGCCTACCTAATCGTTAAGACCACCGGCGAGCTTCAGGAAACCTACTACAAGACGGCAACCATCGCCACCTGGACAACTTTACTGGGGGCAGTGTTTATCACCATCAGCACTCCTATCATGTCCGAGCAGGCGCGTGCTCAGCTTTTCTCGCCCCCTCTTTTCTACATCTTTGCTGCCATCCCAGTTCTGGGACTTTTGTTGGTGGCGTTGTTGCTGCGCAGCCTGCGCCGGCGGGAAGAAAATAGCGTTTTGGTTTACACTTTTTTGATCTTTGCGCTTTCTTTTATCGGCTTGGGGTTCATGGTCTTCCCCAACATCATCCCCCCCAGCGTCACCATCTACGAAGCGGCAGCCTCCCCCAGCTCGCTGGTGTTTATGCTCACCTTTATTGGCTTTCTGATCCCGGTTATCTTGTCCTACAACATCTACAACTACGTGGTGTTCCGGGGCAAGATCGTGGTGCAGGAAGTGGCGGCGGAAGAGGCCAAAGTTCCAGAGGCAGTTTAAGCTGGCCTGAGGATGCAGCAATAACCCCGCCCGGTGATGGGCGGGGCAATTTTTTAGGTGCAATCGAACGTCTACAGAGAAAGGCTCTCACTCTCTCTTGAGCCATTGCCGGATCTGCTCGGCAGCTACATCGCGACCTCCCAACCCAAAAGCCAACGCCACCGCCACGGCAATCGCCCCCAGAACCAGACCAAAAGCCAACACCACAATGTCGGTGGCCACGCCCATCTGCTGCAGGGCCATGGCGCCAACAAAAACCAAGATAGCCACCCGCGCCGCCTGGGCCAGTACCCCTGAGGAAGGGCTACCCAAGCTCTTGATCATAGAGTGGGCCAAATTGGCCAAATAAAGACCGATCCCAAACACCAGGGCGCCGATGAGCACCCGACCGGAAATCAGCAACAGCCCCTGCACAATGTCGGTTAGGGCGGCAAACTGCAGCAGCTCCACGGCTGGCACTGCCCCGAGCAAGACCACGCCCACCCAGACCACCAAGCCAGCAATCTCAGAGGGAGTGCGCCGCTTCACCAAGGTTGAGGGATCCCCTTCGGCGGCGGGAGCTTCAGGAGCAGGGGCCGAGGGCAAACCAAGGCCGGCAGCCAAGCGGTCGAAACCGATTGCCTGCAGCAACTGGGTCACCAAGCCAGCCAAAAACTGCCCCAGCCAGTAGAACACGGCCAGGATGAGAGCAGATCCTGCAATTCGGGGAATGGCCCGCAACACCTGCTCCAGCATCGCCACTGCTGGATCGGAGATGGCCCGGATTTCCAGGGCCTTGAGGGCGGCAATCACTGCCGGGATCAACACCAAGACGTAGGCCACTGTGCCCACCGTTTGGGCCAGCTGGGGAATGCCAAAGCGTGCCCCCAAGCGGTTAGCTCCCGCTGAATTGGAAACGATCCCACGCACGATGCGGGCCAAAAACCAGCCCACCACACCGATGATCAGCGCCCCCAAAATCCGCGGCACCATCGACAGCAACTGATCCAGCAGGTTTTGCACCGGCTGCAGCGGCCCCTGCAGGTTCAGGGTATCCAGGATGATCGGCAAAAAGAACAGCAGAATCAGCCAGTAAAGGGCATTGCCCAAAGTTTCATTCAGCAGGAAAGGGGTGACCTCTGTACCTCCCTCTTGGCCGGTTGGGGTTCCTTCTGCACCTGCCTCACCGGCAGTGCTTTCCTGTTGCAGAGGCCGGGCCAACTGCTCATCGAGGTTGAAACGCCGCAGCCCCTGGATGACCGCCAGCCGAGCAACAGTGGCCACCACCCAGCCCACAGCCAGCAGCACCAGCGCCCCACCCACCCGTGGCAGATAAACGAAGATTTCCCCCAAAAACCTGTTGAGCGGATCGGAGACAGCTTGAAGCTGCAGGGCATTCAGTACCGCCACCAACACAAAAGCAAGAATCACCCAGTAGACGGCAGCGGCCACCCAGCGATCCGTTTGGGGCAGCTTCTCGCCGGGCTTTTGGCCCAAAACCCAAGCAGCCAAGCGATTGTCCAGTTGCGTCCTTTTGAGCAGTCCTCTAACGCCGAAGGCTACTGCCATGGCCACTATCCAACCCAGAATTAAGATGGCAATCGCCGCAAGGAGATTGGGCATAAAATCGATAAGCCTAGACCGAAGACTGACGACAAAAGAGATGGCCTCATCTCCAATGGTGTTTCCAGAGGTGTCCATAATGATCCTCACAGCTTGAAAATGCTCAGGATGGACAGATAACAAGTGTAGGTTAACCTGAAGTGTTTTTTCAGGCAAGTTGGCCAAAGGGGGAATGTGATATGAAAAATATATATTGAGGCAGAAATGTCGGATCTCGAAATAAAACTTCACATTCTATTAACCCAAGGGCTCCAGCCATCAGTCAAAGCTCCGATGGGCCATCGAACGGCAAGGATCGAATTCAAGTTGTTGATACCGCAGGCTATAGCTTTTCCCCACCGAGCAGGAGCTTTGTAGATTAAGTCAGGATCTCTGTTGTGCGATGGATGCGGCTGCATTGGCTAGAGTCAGTGTTGCTGGGAGGAACTGTAGCGGGCAGTTTGCATCCACAGAATGAGAGCATTTTGATGACCTATATAAAGAATCAAACGGGCAATCGACACTCGGTCAATGGGTTGGATCCCCTGTAGCCTTGATATGCTTAGCCTATTGGCTTGCTCACTGTCTGGCCTAAGGTGTATCCCGAAATACGTTTGCAGTTCTTCAATTTACAATTGATAGCCTTCTAAATCGGTTTCTTCCAATACACCAGCGCATCTTCTCCGTTGTAATACCCCTTGCGACGTCCCAGCCGTTGAAACCCTGCCGATTCGTACAGGCGGATTGCCGCTTGATTGGAAGCCTTTACCTCCAGAGTGGCCCAGCGGCAGCCTGCTGCTCTCGCTTGGTTCAGCAGTTCTTCCAGAATCCGCCGGCCCAAGCCCTGTTGCCGGTGCTCGGGATCCACCGCCAAGGAGATGATATGTGCTTCTTCTTCAATACGCCAGAGAATGCCGAAGCCCACCAGCTCTTTTGTCGTCTGCGTCGGCGAAGTGGGGTTTGGAGAGGGAAGGGGAAACTCGGCTCGGCCCGAGCCACACGAAGCGCCAACGGCAGCGGGTTCCGCCACTACCCCAATCACCGTGCTTGTGGGTCGTTCCAGCTCCGCTCGATATCCCTGTTCTCCCCAGTATCCCCCATAGCACCGTCGATCCAGCTCCAGCAGTTGGGGCAGGGCAGTGATGTCCAACAGCTGCAGCCGATAACTCGTACTGCTCATAGTGGCCTAGTCTCGCAATTCGCAGAATTCCGCCAACAACAACTGCCCCAAGGGATCGTCATCGGGAGCCGCGTAGGGCAAGGCTCTGCGGCTGATGCTCAAGATTTTGCCCCCCGATTGGGGATGGTGCTCCGCACCGCTTTCGCGAACAGGCTTGAGTTCGTAGTCGATCCCTTCGGTGAAGCCGGCTTCCTGTAGGTAGTCTTGGGCGGCTTTGAGGATCCCTTCTCGCAGTTGCGCTTTGACCGCAGGGGCCATGAGGTGGCGAACAAACCACTGGGCGCTGGCGGGATCCACCTCGGCCAGGTATTGGAGGGCAGGGGTCAACACAGCAGGGCGCTCTTGAGGGGACAAGCCGTTCACCTGCTGAGCTACCGCGGGCACATCCCGCCGTTGCATCGCCTGGATCAGGGCTTGTGTGGCTGGAGAAAATGAGGGATCCTGCGCTTGGCTCATGGCTGGGGGTACCAGAGGGATTCGAGGGTGCGGACAAGGGCTGCTGCTTCGAAAGGAGAGGGAGCAGTCGGCAGACAGACGGTTACATGGCCCAGTTTTCGCCCTGGGCGGGCAGGGGTTTTGTGGTACCAATGCACCGTGGCATTGGGGAGCTGGGCCAGGCGCTGCCGCTTTTCTGGGTAATCGCCGGTGGCATGCTCATAGCCCAAGAGATTGACCATCACTGCCCCCCCACACTTGAGGGAGGGATCCCCCAAAGGCAGGCCGAGGATGGCCCGCAGGTGTTGCTCGAATTGTGAGGTGTGGCAGGCTTCCAGGGTGTAGTGGCCGGAATTGTGGACCCGCGGCGAGATTTCGTTGATCCAGATCCCGGCCTTGGGGTGGGGCGGCGGCACCCAGAACAGCTCGATGCCAAACACGCCAACTGCACCCAATTTTTCCATCAGATCGGCTGCCAAGCGCCGGATCTCGGCCTCGGTGGTTGGGGGGATGCGGGCAGGCACCAGGACATGGCGGCAGATTTGCTCAATCTGCACAGTTTCCACCACCGGATAAACCCGGATCTCTCCCTTCAGCCCCCGCGCTACCATCACCGCCAGCTCCCGCTCGAACGGGATCCATTCCTCCAGCAATAGCGGGATCCCCTCAGATTGGCTAAGGGCCTGCTGCAAAGCCGCTCGCTCGTGCAAGATGCGGGTGCCCTGCCCATCGTAGCCCTGCCGCCGTCGCTTGAGCACCACCGGAAAGCCCAGTCCAGCCAGGTCTGCCGAATCCAACACCGCCTCCAGCGGAAAAAAAGTCGGCACCGGCAACCCCAACCGCGCCAGGAACTGCCGTTGGTGCAACTTGTCCAGCAGCGGCTCTAGCGTGCTGAGGCTGGGACGAAAGCGGGATCCCTCCGGATCCAGTTTTTTCAGCTCCGGCAGAGGGATAAACTCGTTTTCAAAAGTAACCACCGGGCAGCGCTCCAACAACTGGGCCGTGGCCTGGCTGTCGGCTGTGGATCCCCAAACCACCCCATCGGCCACTGCCACCGCCGGATCGGTGGGAGCAGCAGCCTGCACCACCAGCGGGATCCCCATCTGGCGAGCTGCCAAGGCCAACATCTGCGCCAACTGCCCGCCGCCAATCACCCCCACAGGTTGGGATCTCTGGTCTTTTGAGGATACCTGGGTTTCCACAGCCGTACCGTTATACTGGTATACTGGGTAGTGGGCCGCTGTCCATTGCTTCTTGGATCCAGAACCCCATTATGGGACCCCTTGCCCTCCAGCGCTAGGAGAAAAACGGTGGAACCCTCTCAACCCTCTGAGCTGAGAGCTCTAATCAACCGGGCTTTGGCGGACAAAGTCTTGACTCGCGCCGAGCAACAGCAGATTCTCAGTGCCGTCATGGCCGATCAAGAAATTTCCCCAGAAGAGCACGAACTGCTGGAATCGATTGTGGAGCGCCTAAACAGTGGCGAGATCCGCGCTGTCGATTGAGCCCTGCCTTAAGACTGAGAGTGTCCCTAGGATTTTGGAGAATTGGATCCCAGTCTGTCCTTCGGCGCTGGGTATTCAGCTTACTAGCGCAGGAGCCCCGCACTGTACCCGTAGGGTCAGTGTCGGGAGGAATGCGCTTTGATGAAGTACAATGAACTTATGAGCCAAATCCTGACCATATCCTGCAAGCTCAAGGTGTCCCCGTCGCAAGCCGCTAAATTGGACGCGACGATGGATGCCTTTATGCAGGCACTGAACTGGGTCAACCAGAACACGCCGGAGAAGATCGTCAATGCGGTCAAACTGCAGTCCCTTTGCTACTACGAGATTCGCGCCCGATTCGGCTTGTCCAGTAACTTGGCCCAGCAGGTCTGCAGACGGGTGGCCGGCGCCCGCAAAGTGGCGAGACAGCGCAACCGTCCAGTTAAAGAGTTCAAGCGTAGGTTCGCTACCTACGACGCTCGTATCTTCTCGTTCCGCGAGAAAGACCGGACAGTGTCGCTGACCATGGTGGAAGGGCGAGAGCGCTTTGGACTGGCCATTGGCAACTACCAGCGTGGGATGCTGGCTGGCTCCAACCCAAAAGCCGCCACGCTGGTCAAGCGGAAAGACGGCTCCTACTACATCCAGATTTGCGTAGAGGGAAAGCCACCCAAGCAGCAAGATGCCGACAAGGTGATCGGGGTGGACTTGGGGAGGACAGATATTGCCCATACGTCAGAGGGGGACAACTGGAATGGACAGCAGTTGAACAAAGTCCGAGACCACTACTCCCGGTTGAGGGCGGTACTCCAACGCAAAGCCAGTAAGGGCACACGCAGTTCGCGGCGCAGATGCAGAGAACTGCTGCAACGGCTGTCTGGCAAGGAGAGGCGCTTTCAGGCGTGGGTCAATCATCGAATCTCCAAAGCTATTGTCTCTAGGGCAAAGGCGACAAATAGCGCTCTTGCTCTGGAAGACTTGACAGGGATCCGGGAAAGGGTCAATCAACAGCCACGCAGCAAGACAGAGCGTAGGCGGGCAAATAGTTGGGCGTTTTATCAACTCCGTCAATTTTTGGAGTACAAGGCTCTGCGTGCAGGGGTTGCTTTGATTCTTGTTCCGCCTGCCTACACGTCGCAGACCTGCCACCGGTGCTTACACATCCACCCTGAGCAGGGTAAGTCCTACCGCAGTGGCAAGTCGTTCAAGTGTGGGCACTGTGGATGGGAAGGGGATGCGGATTTGAATGGTGCGAATGTGATTGCGCTCTTGGGGGCTGTCGTAAACCAGCCTAGAGGTTCGTGGTTGGCTTGCCAACTGCAGGGCTACTGAAAGCCCGCCCTGTACTGCGAAGCAGTCAGGGTCGGGTAGTTTACTCTGCAATGCTTGGGTCAATCCCGGTGGGTGGATCGCCTAGAATAATCCACAACCCACCTCTTTCTGCTGCCATGAGTTCTCACTCTTCAGATTGGTTCACGCGGGCTCGCCACATTTTTTACGGCACGGCCACCGCTCTGGTGGAGATCCTGCAAGACCCGGAAAAGCGCACCGAAAACCTCAACCGCCTTTCGATGGACTTGGGCCAACTGGCGGCAGAGCTGGAGCAAAAGGGAGAGTTGATCGAGCAGGAGGCAGTTCGTTACGTTGAGAGTCTCAGGGATCCAGCCGCCAACGCCCCCTCGGCAAGTCCTGACTCTGAAGCGCCTGTCGAGAATGCTCCCCCGACACCAGCTTCCTCCCCCAACAAGCCGGCTATCTCCAGAGAAGAGATGGCTGAGTTGATGGAGCTGATCCATCAGATTGAGTCCTTGCGCCTGGATTTGGAGCGGTTGCGCACCTCGTCCTGAGTCCTGTGCGGTTCGATATCCTTACCCTTTTCCCCGAATTTTTTGAAACGCCGCTGCGCATTGGGCTGGTGGGCAAAGCCCTACAGCAGGGGATCGCCGAAGTCCACTGCACCAATCCACGCGACTTCGCCACCGATAAGCACCGCCGTGTCGATGATGAGCCCTACGGGGGTGGGGTGGGCATGGTGCTCAAGCCAGAGCCTTTCTTCGCTGCTGTCGCCTCCCTGCCCCGGTTGGATCCCTGCGAGATCATTCTGCTGACGCCCCAGGGGCAACCGCTAAACCAGGCGCTGCTGCAGGAGCTGGCCCAGAAGGCGCAGCTGATCCTGCTGTGTGGCCAGTACGAAGGCTTTGACGAACGCATCCGCCAATACCTGGCCACCCGCGAGGTGTCGCTGGGGGATTTTGTCCTGACCGGGGGGGAAATTCCGGCGCTGGCCCTGATCAACGGCGTGGTGCGGCTCTTGCCGGGCACTGTGGGCAAGGTAGACTCGTTAAAGAGGGAAAGCTTCCAGGCGGGGCTGCTGGACTATCCTCAGTACACCCGCCCGCCAGAGTTTCAGGGGTACAAGGTGCCGCCGGTACTCCTCTCAGGCGACCATCAAGCCATTGCCCGTTGGCGTCTGCAGCAGCAGCTGGTTCGAACCTGGCAAAGGCGGCCAGACCTGTTGGCCAAGCGCCCCTTGACCGCCGAAGAGCAGCAGTTGTTGGTAGAGGGGCTGGCGGAGCAGCACCCTCGTGTAAACGAAGCGGAGAAATAAATCATGCTCGGCAAGCTTCTCAACCGTCTCCTGAATCCATCGCCCGTCTGCTGGCGTGGGATCCCCTCGCCCCCAGTGCTGCTTCTGGTGGGAATGGCCTTGAGCTCGGTTCTGAGCGGTTCTGGGGTGGCCCTGGCCCAAAGCGGAAGTGTCAACGATGCCATTCGCCGCGACAGCAATCCCCCTCTGTTGGATGGCACCAGCATCAACGTCAACGATCTCTTCCGGGCTGCCGACTTCCTCTCCCGCCAGAATGCTGCTTCCCGCTGGGACGGCAAGGCCAGCGTTGATGCTGCTGTGGAGCAATTTAACCAATCCCGCCGCCGCTCCCTCCCGCTTTCTCCCGGTTCCTTGGCACCTGAGCCCACCCCCACTCCCTAAGGTTGGATCCCATTCCCGGTAAATCTGTTAGGATCGCAAAGCCGATCCCGTGCCTGCTGAAATGCGGTACACCGTTTTCGGGATCCATTAGGAGAACACCGCCGTGGTTAAGAGCACCCCCTCCAGCAAAACCGATACGGAGCAGCGTTTGGATCCCGCCAGCCGGGGCCACTCCAAAGACAGTTCCACCGCACCCAAAGGGATCCTGGGTTTTATTCAAGAGACCCGCACAGAATTAAGCAAGATTGTTTGGCCGAGCCGCCGGCAATTGATCGGCGAGTCGGTAGGGGTCTTACTGATTGTGTTGGCTTTTGCTTCCTTCATCTACCTGGTCGATCAAGTGTTTGCTTGGGTAGCCACTCAGCTGTTCTTGTGATGTTCTGTCCTGAGGGGCAAGAGAGTCATGTTCAAGGATGGCTACAGGGAGGATGTGAGGTGATGAGGCCAGAGCAGCAGCGAAAACGTCGTGGGGGCCGTGTGGAGCACTTTGAGCCTGCAGACGCGATCCCGGAACCAGACGAGGGGGAAGGTCAAGAGCGTCGCAACCTGCGCTGGTACGCCGTGCAGGTGGCCTCAGGCTGCGAGAACAAAGTGAAGAGCACCCTAATGCAACGGGCGGCTGCTTTGGATGTGGCGGATCAAATTGTCGAGGTGGTGATCCCGAAGCGGACGGGCTTCAAGCTGGATCGATCCGGCAAGCGCCAGGAGCAAGAGGAGAAGATTTTTCCCGGCTATGTCCTGGTGCGCATGGACATGAACGACGACACTTGGATGGTGGTGAAAACAACCCCCAACGTGATCAACTTTGTCGGCACCGAAGAAAAGCGGGCCTACGGTCGCGGTCGGGGGCATGTTACACCGCGTCCCCTCAGCCAAAGCGAAGTCCAGCGCATCTTCAGCAGCGTCGAGGTGGAGGAAGTGCCCCTCAAAATCGACATGGCCCCTGGGGATCGCATCGAGGTGCTATCCGGCCCCTTCCAGGGTTTCTACGGCGAGGTGGTGGAGGTCAGCCCAGAACGGGGCAAGCTCAAGGCGTTGATCTCGATTTTCGGGCGCGATACCCCGGTAGAATTAGAGTTTGGTCAAGTGCGAAAAGAGGTGTAACTGCGTTTCATGGCTAAGAAGTTGGTGGCCGTGGTCAAGTTGGCCATTCAGGCGGGCAAGGCCACCCCCGCTCCCCCCATTGGCCCAGCCTTGGGTCAACACGGGGTCAACATCATGGCCTTTTGTAAGGAGTACAACGCCAAGACGGCGGATCAGGCCGGGATGGTGGTACCGGTTGAGATCTCCATCTTCGAGGATCGCAGCTTTACCTTCGTCCTCAAGACGCCGCCGGCTTCGGTGTTGATCAAGAAGGCTCTGGGCATTGAGTCTGGCTCCAGCGAGCCCCACAAAACCAAGGTGGGATCCCTGACCCGAGCTCAACTGCGCCAGATCGCCGAGCAGAAGCTGCCGGATTTGAATGCCCACGATGTGGAGGCGGCCATGAAAATTATTGCCGGAACTGCTCGCAGCATGGGGGTGACGGTGGTGGATTGATGGAGGGATCCCTTGCCCGGTCTGAGGTGTTCACGGTCTTGAAAAAGTTGTTCTAGCAAACCACTGTGGGGGAGAGAAGTTCTCGCCAGTACCCCGAGGAGAAACGATGGCTCGAAAGCTTTCCAAACGTATGCAGGCTTTGCGGGAGAAGGTGAAGCCCATTGCCTATGCTCCCGAAGCGGCTTTGGCCCTGATGAAAGAGACGGCCACCGCCAAATTTGAAGAGGCGGCAGAGGTTCACATCCGCCTGGGGATCGACCCCAAGTACGCCGACCAACAACTGCGCACCACTGTAGTCTTGCCCAGGGGCACCGGCCAAGAGATCCGGGTGGCGGTGATTGCCCGTGGCGAGAAAGTGACGGAGGCCCAAAATGCAGGGGCGGATCGAGTTGGCTATGAAGACCTGATTGAGGAAATCGGCAAGGGAGTTATAGATTTTGACCTTCTGATCGCCACCCCCGATGTGATGCCCCAAGTGGCCAAGCTGGGGCGGCTGTTGGGGCCGCGCGGCCTCATGCCTTCTCCCAAGGGGGGAACGGTGACCATGGATCTGGCCCAGGCGATCAAAGAGTTTAAAGCCGGCAAGCTGGAGTACCGGGCGGATCGCACCGGCATTGTGCATTTGATCTTCGGCAAGTGCAAGTTCCCTGTCGAAGCTCTGCTGGAGAACCTAAAGGCAGTGCAGGAGTCCATCGATCGCAACCGTCCCTCTGGAGCCAAGGGCAAGTATTGGCGAACCCTACATGTTTCTGCTACAATGGGCCCCTCGATTGAGGTTGATATCAATGCCCTGCGGGAGCTGAAGTTGGCGACCTAAGCCTGGCTTCGGCGCTGCGATGGGTTGAAAAGGGTTTGAGTGAGTGTAATTTGGAGGAGGATCCCGGCAGAACATCTTTCCCCAGTCGAATAGCAAGCCGAAGACAGCAGGTGCCCGCGGGCTTAATGTCCTGCCGAGGTTTGAGCGAAGTTCAAAGGGATCCCTTCTTGGATCGCTTTTGACGGTGCGCTTATCTCCATGCGTCTCGGCCACGGCTGGGACGCATTCTGTTTGGCAGAACCCAGATTCACCACCCGTTAACCCTGGGTGACCATTGACAACAAAGGAGGTGAGCGCATGGGCAAGCAACCTTTAGCGAAGAAAGCGGAGATCGTCGATAAAGTCCGATCCCTGCTGCAGGCCAGCCAAATGGTGCTGGTGATCGACTACAAGGGGCTGACCGTTGCGGAGATGGACCAACTGCGGGCAGAGCTGCGCAAGTCGGATTCGGTTTGCATGGTTGTTAAGAATACCCTGATGCGGCGAGCCATCGCCGACCAAAAAGCTTGGGCAGGGATCATTCCCTTTTTGGCGGGGCCGACGGCCTTTATCTTGATTCGGGGCGATATTTCAGCCGCCCTGAAGGCGTATCAAGATTTTGCCAAGCAAACCAAGAAAACCGAGTTCCGCGGTGCTGGCATTGAAGGGCTATCCCTGACCTTGGAGCAGGCCAAGGCCATCGCCGAGCTACCGCCCAAGGAAGTGCTCATGGCCCAAGTGGCGGGCAGCCTCAAGTCGGTGGCCACCGGCCTGGCGGTCGGGCTCAATGCTGTGCCCACGCAAGTGGCGCGCGGTATCCACGAGATCCCAGCCTCTCTGGGGCGGGCCATCCGGGCCATTGCCGACAAGGAGGCCGCATAAAGGGCTTCAGTTCATCAGCCCAAACCTGTGTATCGATTCTGTTACCCCCAAGGAGAAGCCATCATGTCTTCAGAGCGCGTTGCAAAGATTTTGGAAGAGTTGAAAGCCTTGAGCTTACTGGAAGCTTCCGAGCTGGTGAAAGCCATCGAGGAAACCTTTGGCGTCAGTGCAGCAGCCCCAGCCGGCGGCATGGTCATGGCAGCTCCTGTGGCAGCGGCGGCGGCAGCTCCGGCGGCAGCCCCTGAGCCGGTGGAAGAGCAAACTGCCTTTGATGTCATCCTCGAGGCTGTGCCAGCCGACAAGAAGATCGCCATCCTCAAGGTGGTGCGCGAGTTGACCGGCTTGGGCCTGAAGGATGCCAAAGATCTCGTCGAGGCGGCTCCCAAGCCTGTCAAAGAAGGAGTTCCCAAGGAGGAAGCCAACGACATCAAGAAAAAGCTGGAAGAAGCCGGCGCCACCGTCAAGATCAAGTAGTTCCAGTTACGAGGAGAGCGCCTCTCCCTGCTCTGACGAGGAATCTAATCAAGACTCTCAAACCCAAGGGGGGCTGCTCCGGCCCCTCTTTTGGGTCTGCCCGACCATTGGCGTGGGTTCGGGATCCCTGCTCCGCCGCGCTTCCACCTCTCCGTGAGCTTTCAAGAGGGCAGCCAGCTTGCGACGCATGACGATGCTGGGTTTATCGGTAAACATGTGCTGCTCCGCCTTGATATCGAGGGGAACGTCATAGTCGGTGCTTTCCAGAACCCGTTGATCCTCAAGGGTCACCTGCCGATCGAAGGCGATGATACTCTCAGCTAGAAATCGCAGGAGCCCCGCACTGTACCCGTAGGGTCAGTGCCGGGAGGAATGCGGAAGTTATGATAGAACCATGACCCAAGTCCTGACCGTCTCCTGCAAGCTCAAGGTAGCCCAGTCGCAAGCCGCCAAATTGGACGCGACTTTGGAGGCTTTTGGC
>NZ_JBSSCC010000010.1:0-87619 GCF_054059455.1 Thermostichus sp. MS-CIW-23
ACAACTCTTTGCCGCAAATCCAAAGAATGAGTCGGCATTCCTTTCTCTCCTTCCTCTTGAATACCTGTACCCTATTTTAAATTAAAAGGCTGTATTACTTCTACTTGGGTATTAAGACAAATGCGCGCTCTGATTGGTCATCCACACAAAACACCCTTGAGCAACTGATTAAAACAGTGAGAGGTATCAGTATAGTTAGGATTCGAAGAGAAGGATTTTGCTGGGAAGATATTCGACACATGGTGGGTATCGCCTATGAGTTGGAACGGGATACCCAACCCATTGAGTATTTCCAAGTCAAGCGGCCACCTAAAGTCAACCCACTTGGTTTGGAAACACCTATAGCAGAGGCGGCAGGAAGCGATCGCTCCCAGCCGTGCGAACAGCTGCTTTGGTGGTTATCGGCAGCCGGTTCTGGTTCTTGGGAAACCTTTCAAGCCGTATGCAGTCACCTAGATCTAGTCCAACCGCGTCGGTTGTGGCGTCGGCTGCAGTTGTTAGGGCATCTTCTGGCAGCTCAGGATGGTCAACACTGGCAAATGCAGCCACCTTCCCTGCAGCCAGTGAGCAAAAATTGCTACGTGCTGTACGGTCAGCGAAACGCCAGCCTGCAAGAGTCTTTGCAGCAGTTTGGTCGCCTTGTGAAGATCCCTCAACCTCGAAGGGATGCTCCACCCTGTTGGCAGCTTGAGCTGCAAGCTGATGCTGCCACCGCAATTGCCGAGTTACGGGTCAAATATCCTGCTCTAGCCATTCGTCCGGTCGAGGCCCCTCCTCCTTGGGCTGATTGGGTAGCTACGCTAAAGGTCGTCGATTGGGTGCCACTTCACCGCTATCGACTAAAGCGCTACGATGGGAGCAGCTTCGTAGATGTGCCAGACGCCGAGGAAACGGGTTTCTACGAGCTGTACGAGGAGGGATCCCAACAGCAGCATGCCCTATTCTACGACCGCCAGCACAACGCTTGGTACAGCGCCGAATGGTACAGTTTACGTTTTTTGGCTTTGACTCATCTTGCTCCCAAAAACCTATCAGTTAGTTACGACCCCAATGCCCAAGAACTATCGATCCCTATCAGCCAGCGCTGGCCGCTAGCCTACGAACGCTACTTGGTCATGCAATCGGGTTGTCTGCCTCGCTACAATCGCACAACAGAAGAACTGATTTATCAGAACATTGCACCAACTGTGTGGCAAGTCATTGGTGAACAGCTGCCGTTTTTTGATCTGGAGAAATAGTTACAGTTTTTGCCAAAGGCAAAGGAAAAACCATGTACGACCTCGTCGGTATCTATCAGCGGTTAGATCGAATCTACCAGCTTTACATTAGAAGTGCTTTTCCCTTACGTTACCCTGCTCTTAGCGCCGAGCGGGATCGCCACTTGCAGTACAGACCTGAGAATGCTCTGCTTAGTACTCCTCCCCTATTGGAGCCTACACCACTCTACCCTTCTTCTGGCAAAACCCTTGAGGAAGCAGCGAAAGCTTTACCCGCTGGTTATGAAGATTTGGTATATCTAGGCCAGTCTTTATTTCCAAACTTTCCGCTGTATGAGCACCAATGGCAAAGTTTGAAGGCAGCCATCGTTAACCAGAAGGATATTGTAGTAACAACGGGAACTGGTTCTGGCAAAACCGAGTGTTTCTTGTTGCCAATCCTAGCCCACCTTGCCCGGGAATCCCGTACCTGGGATCCGATGTCTTCTCAGAGCGGAGATACGTTCTGGTGGAAGCACGCAGATGACAAGTGGGTGCCGCAGCGCCAAGGTCAACAACGACCGGCAGCAATCCGGGCGCTGATTCTCTATCCGCTGAACGCGCTGGTGGAGGATCAATTGCGGCGCTTGCGCAAAGTGTTGGATAGTCCAGAGACCCATGAATGGTTGGATCGCCATCGCGGTGGCAATCGCATCACCTTCGGTCGTTACACGGGACAAACCCCCCTCCCTGGCTATCGCACTCCCAAATCGCACTCCCAATAAGAAGGTAGAAGAACTAGCCCAGCAACTGCGAGAGTTGCAAGCAGAGCAGGAAAAGGCTGCCCAAAGTGAAGACCCAGATTTGAGGTTTTATTTTCCCCGCTTGGATGGGGGAGAAATGCGATCGCGCTGGGACATGCAAGAGCATCCGCCGGATATTTTGATTACCAACTATTCCATGCTCAACATTATGCTGATGCGGCAGATTGAGGAGGGGATGTTCGAGAAAACCAAAAGGTGGCTGCAGGGGGATCCCGAGCGTAAATTCTTGCTCGTCATCGATGAGTTGCACACTTACCGAGGCACGCCAGGCTCAGAAGTGGCCTACTTGCTGCGCTTACTTCTGTACCGCTTGGGGCTAACAGTTGACTCAGAACAATTGCAGGTTTTGGCAACCAGTGCCAGCTTGGAAGACAACGAAGCAGGACACAAGTTTCTCCGGGACTTTTTTGGTCGCGATCGCTTTGTGGTGATTGCCGGAGAACAAGTTCCTCCGGATCCCGAAGCGCCATTGCGAGTGCGCCAGTATCAAGCTGCTTTCGCTCAGTTTGCCCGGGACGTGCAGCCGGATCCCCTCCAGCCGCTGCGGCCCCTCCCCATTGCCAAGGAAGCCCTGACCAGACTGGTGCAAGCTTTGGGCGGCGATCTTAGCTCGGAATTGCCGGAGCGAGCCTTGGGGGAGTGCCTCGAGGAACTCAAAGTTGCCGATGCCCTGCGAGAGGCTTGTCGGCAAGTTAGCGGCAGCGTGCGCGCTACCCCCATCCAAAAAGTTGACAAGCAACTGTTCCCAGGTGCAACCATGCCCGAAGGGGGTCTGGTCTCTGAGTCCTTGCGGGGATTATTGATGGCGACAGCGGTAGCTCAACGAAAAGATGGGCGATCGCCTCAACCTGTGCGCGGCCACCTCTTCTTTCACAACTTGCAAGGGTTGTGGGCGTGCAGCAACCCGCGCTGCAGCGTCGCGCACCGTCCGTCGGGAGACAACCAACCCCCTCCACCTATTGGCGCCTTGCATAGCCAGCACCGCCTCAGTTGCGACTGTGGAGCGCGTGTTCTGGACTTGATCGTCTGCGAAGTTTGCGGGGAGGTATTCCTGGGGGGATATGCTTACCCATTTGCCAAGTCGGTCATCCTCACCCCCGATCAACCCGAGTTGGAGGGCATCCCTGATGATTTAGTGAACCTCACGCAAAAATCTGGGAACTATCGCGTTTTCTGGCCCCTGCCCCACGACCCAAAGCCTTGGGCGACCGAGCCGCAAGATTTGGAGTGGACTGCTAACGAAATAGAACGGCGGTGGCTTAAAGCCAAACTCAACCCCGCTACCGGCGAACTCACACAGGATATAATCCCCCCTAGAGAAGGCGAGGTTCCTGGCTGGCTGTACTGGGTGGAAGAAGGGAATCAGCCTGCCTTGCCGACCCGTTGCCCCCGTTGCGACACTGATCGCGCCCGCCGCGATGACTATCCCACCCCCTTGCGCGTGCACCGCACTAGCTTTCAGAGAGCCTGTCAGGTAATTGCCGGTGCTTTGTTGCGGGAAATGCCGACACCCCGATCCCGCAAGCTCGTGATTTTTTCCGATAGCCGTCAGGATGCTGCCAAATTGGCTGCTGGCATGGAAATGGATCACTACTGCGACATGGTGCGCCTGTTGCTAGTGCGATCGGCGCAGGAGTATTGGCAGGATCTGCGGGCCTTTCTGCGCAGCATTTTGCCTAGCCCAGAACAACAACGGCAGCGGTTGCGTGACTATCCTCGGTTGCTGCGAGAGGTTGAGGGGATGGATGAGGATCTGGATCGCTACAAGCGCTTCGTCAGTGGTCTGCAATCCTTCCTCAATGACGAGGCATGGCGTTGGTCGCAGGACATGCAACCGGCCAATCATGAGATCCGCCAACAATGGCTGGAAATGCTCGAGTCTTACGGTGAGAAAGTCCCGCTCCGCGAGCTTCGACGCACTCTGGCCAACCAACTCTTGCAGTTGGGATTGTGCCCTGGTGGTACGTCCTTTAGCGCCCTTTACTATTCCGTCAACAAGGATCGGCATCCCTGGACCGAGCTCTATAACTGGCAAAGTAAGCAAATAACACAAATTTACCGTCCAACAACAGAGCAAGACCGACACTTCAACAGACTCGACAACTATTTAGCTAATGAAATGATGTTCGCGCTGTTTGCCCATGCGGTTAGAAACATTGAGTCTTTTGGACAGGGCTATGTTACAGCTCAAGTCCCTTCAGAACTGCAAGATGTTGTGAGTTCAGTCATTCGCCAATTGGGAGTTCGCAAGCGGCATAAATACTCCGAATACTACCAGCAGGGTCACAACTGCGAATTACCCCAGTATGTGGCTCGATACTTGGAAAAGTTGGAAAAGTTAGAGCAACTAGGCAAGCCAGGACTGAAATCCCAGATTGAGCAGGAATCGTTCAAAATCGGTGTCAGCAGTAGGGGCGGACTGGTTTTGGATCCAGATCGCCTCTACCTCGTACCTGTCTCTAGCAAAGATCGCAAAGATCTTCAAGGCTACCGCTGTCCTCAGTGCAGCGCCTTTTACTTGCACTCCGCGGGAGGATGGTGCCCTGAGTGCAGCGGCGGTCGCAACACTAGCAGGTGCTCTGACCCCCAGGCAATTCGACTGCAACCCAGCAGCTTGCCGTGCGATTTGGATTACTACGCCTACCTCTCCGATCCTGACAACGAACCGTTTCGGATGAATGCTGCTGAATTGACTGGACAAACGGATAAAGAGGATCGCCTCAAACGGCAGCGCTGGTTCCAAGACGTATTTTTAGAGGGGGAAATACCGCTGGCCCAGGGCATTGATCTGTTAAGCGTGACCACCACCATGGAAGCCGGGGTAGATATTGGCGGGCTGTTGGCAGTGATGCTAGCGAACATGCCGCCTCGGCGTTTCAACTACCAGCAGCGAGTGGGTCGAGCTGGGCGGCGCGGCGCGGGGGTTTCCCTGGCGGTTACGTTTTGCCGGAGCCGCAGCCACGATGATTTTTACTTCCAGCGCCCTGAGGCCATTACCGGCGATCCGCCGCCTTCTCCTTACATCGACCTGCGCAGCCGTACCATTGCTCAGCGCGTCGTCGCCAAAGAAGTTTTGCGACAAGCTTTTCAGGAAGTCTCGCAACACGATCAATCCGCTGCAGTCCATCTTGAAGACGTGACCAGCGTCCACGGCGAATTTGGTCTAGCCGAAAAGTGGCAGGAGGTGGAGCCGTTGGTTCGCCAATGGATTGCTAGCCACGACCAAGAAATCCAAACCGTGATCACCCAACTCTGCCAGCAAACTCATCTCTCGGCTGACGATCGACAAGCCTTGCATCACTACATCTGCAACGATTTGGTCAATAAGATTAGCGAGATTGCCACTTCCAATGCCTACAGCCAATCCCAACTCAGCGAACGCCTGGCCAATGCTGGCATCTTGCCCATGTTTGGCTTTCCCACGCGGGTGCGCCTGCTCTATACCCGCTGGTCGGCTAGCCAAGGCACCATCGATCGCGACTTGGATACAGCAATCGCACAATTTGCCCCCGGCTCAGAAATCGTTAAAGATCGGGCGGTGCACACCGCCTGTGGACTGGTGGAGTTGGTGCCTCACAAAGGGGACGTGCGATCGCGTCCTGGCCTGGTGCCGGCTCTTGACCAACCTAACCGCTGGCTGGGCTTGTGCCGCAATTGCCAAGCCATGATTGAGGACTACCAGCCTCAGGGAGACTTCCCTTCTCCTCCCCCGGCGAACCTCAAGCTGGCGAAGCAAACTTGCCCTGTATGCAGGCAACCCACTCTTCGCTGTATTGATGCCCGAGAGCCGACAGGCTTTCTCACCAACTTGGAGCCGCGGGATTTTGAGGGTCAGTTTGAGTGGCAACCCCGCGTTAGCCGGCCCCTCCTGGGGGTATCTGAGCTAGAGCCTGGAGTGACAGTTGGCAACGCTTACCTGAGGGGAGGCAGCGGCAACATCCTGATCGTTAACGATCACGGCGGCGAGGGCGGTTTCTTACTGCAAAAAGAAGCTACAGTCTATGGCAGAAGGCAGCCAGGAGCCTATGTCTGTCTTGATCCCAATTCGCAAGCCCAAGGGAGACACGTCAAAGGGAGCGGCAATACCTATCGGATTGCCTTGCTGTCTAAGCGACGCACCGACGTGCTGCTGGCTGGCCTCCAGCGTTGGCCGTCTGGGGTGTTTGCCGACCCCAGAACCCTGGAGGGGCGAGCCGCTCTCTATTCCTTCGCTTTCTGGTTGCGAGCGGCTGCCTGTGCCTTTCTAGACGTCGATCCCGATGAGCTGCAGGCTGGCTTTCAAACTACAGCAGAGGGGGATCGAGTGATAGGTCAGGCTTTTCTGTTCGATCGGCTGGAGAACGGTGCAGGGTATTGCCCCCACCTTGCCCAGCCGGAAGTTTTTTCAAAGCTCCTGGAACAGGAAGACTGGACGCAGTCCAACAACAGTTTGGCCGCCCGTTGGCTGAAGCACCTGCACCAAGAGACCTGCGACACGTCTTGCAATAACTGCTTGCGCGATTATTACAACCTGGCTTACCACGGGTTGTTGGACTGGCGGCTGGCCTTGGATATGGCCCGCCTCCTGCGAGATGCCGAAGCGCCCCTCGGTTTGGACACCCCTTGGGAAGGGGAGGAGCAGGTGAATCCCTGGCAGCGCTTGGTGGAGCGAGCCTTGCCACCGCTGCTGGAAAACCTAGGCTTCCAAAGGGCATCTCAGAGCTTTCCGCTGCCGGTGTGGACGGGAAATCGCCAGCGAGAAGTGCGGATTGTACGCCATCCCCTGTGGACAAATGAGCACCCTATCTGGCGGCAAACTCTTGAGCAAGTCAAGCAAGCTTATCCCCAGGCCAACATTCAGGCAATCAATCCTTTTTTGACGTTGCGACGACCGGGAGATGTCCTGGCAAAACCGACAAACACTGCTAACTCTAGGCGTCCTACTACTGCCTGACTCTGTTTTGCCGCCGTCCTAAGTCGGTAAAGTCCAGTGGTAACCCACAATACTGGCAATTGCCCGTTCAACGAGCTGAGTGCGCTGTTGGGGGCAGTGAACTGCGTCAACCCCTACAGAGTCCCCACCGATTCGGAGCCAAAGGCTGAGAGGCCCCAGCGCTGTAGGCTATCGAAGGCCGCGTAGGCCGTTAGATCCGGCTGCAGGGGCGTAATCGACACATAGCCCTCAGCAACCGCCCGCACATCCGAGCGGGGATCCACCCCCTCTTCCACCACCTCTCCAGCTAGCCAGTAGTAGGCCTTGCCGCGCGGATCCACCCGTTTCTCATAGAGATCTGTGTACTTGCGCCAGGCCAGGCGGGCCAAGACCATGCCGCGTATTTCAGCCAGCGCTAGGGGGGGCACGTTGATGTTCAACAGCATCGGCTCCCCCAGGGGTTTCAGGCTCAGTTTCTCCAGTAGCTTCAGCACCACCTGGGCCGCTGGTTGAAAATCCTGATGGGTAAAACTGGCCAAGCTTACTGCCAGGCTAGGGATCCCTTCCAATAGCCCTTCCATTGCCGCCGAGACGGTGCCGGAGTAGAGCACATCCGTGCCCAGATTGGCTCCCTGATTGATGCCGGAAATCACCCAATCGGGAGGACGATCCAATAGCCCGTCCAGACCTAACTTGACACAGTCGGAAGGGGTGCCCGAACAGGCCCAGGCCTGCACTTCTGGAGGAAATCCCTCCCGCACCGGATCCACCCGCAGCGGCTTGTGCAACGTCAGGGCGTGGCCGGTGGCCGAGCGCTCCCGATCCGGACAGACCACCGTTACCTGGTGCCCCCCCAGCTGGGCCAGCGCTGCCGCCAAACACCGCACCCCTGCCGCCTGGATGCCATCGTCGTTGCTGATGAGAATATTCATCCCAGCCACCCCACACCCGCCCTTAGACATACACCAGTCTGACCCAATGATCTGCGCTGATCCCCCAGGTAGCCGAGTTCAGCGGCAGAATCTGAAAATTTACGGCTTCTTGGGGTTATTATTGGACGTAGCCTTTTGAACAATATCAGTAGGAACACAATGTCACCCTATGAGGTCAAGTGCCATTATGAAGCTAAGGTAAAGTAAACCCTGCGGTTTCCTTCCTCTTTGTATTTGCCTTCTTGTGTGTATCTTGCTGTTTCTCCATCCCCATCTTCCTAAGACTCCGTCCCGTTGACGTGTAGGTGCTCCGCACCGCCGGCGCGAACGCGGAAGCGTTGCATAGCCTACAGCCGGGTAAAGCTGGAAAGTCTGTAAAACCCATCAGGTCGCTCGAGCGACAGGAAGTTGATCTCATGTCACTTGTTTCCATCACATCGGCAACAGAGGCTCAGGAATGGCGTGAGCTTTGCCAGTGGGCCGAGGAGCACTACCGCTGTCGCACCTTTCCCAAAGACGTGCGCATTCCCACTCGTCCGGGATTGGTGTACATCACCCAAGAGGGAGTGGTGCGCCTGGTCAGCCAAACTCCAGAGCGGCGGGAGGTCTTTGTTGGGTTCATCACGGCTGGATTTCCTTTTGAGCTGAGCAACCCAGAGCGCTTTGAGTTGAAAGCCTGCACCCACGCCGATCGCACCACGGTGATGTGGTTTTACTGGCAGGATCTGGAGCAGTGGCCCTATCTGCACCAGAAGATTCAGGAAAACTTCCGCCAGCAACTGCAACGGAAGCTGCTGTGGTTGGGAAATCTGGGCCAACGGCGCGCCATCGATCGCCTCAAGGGCTTCTTGAGCCTGTTGATCGAAGAGTATGGACAGCCCTGTGAACAAGGGATGTATCTCCCCTGGCCCCTTACCCATGCCCAGATTGGGGATGCCATTGGGGCCACCCGCGTGACGGTGACTCGTCTTCTGGGATCCCTGCGTTCGAAAGGGTTTGTGCAGGTGCTGGATCAAAACTTAATTTGTATTCCCAACGGGGTAAAGCTCCAGCCCACTCCGAAGAAGGCGGCCAGCGCCTAACCCTGCTGTCTAGATGCTATCCAGAGTGTTATGCCTACAGCAGTCGGGAACTGCACTGCTGACGCGATGGGCCTGCAGCTCCACTACCGTACTTGGGGAAAAGGGATCCCTTCTCTCCCGATCCTGATGCTTCACGGCCACCCCGGCAGTGCCGACTGTATGCAGGTCTTCGCCGCAGCAGTGGCGGGGATCCACCCCTGTGTGGCGCCAGATCTGCGTGGCTACGGGCATTCCCAGGTGACGGATCCCTTTGAGATGCAGGATCACCTAGAGGACTTGGAGCGGCTGCTGGATCGCCTGGGCTGGCAGGAGTTTCTGGTTCTGGGCTGGTCCTTGGGCGGGATCCTGGCCCTGGAGTTGGCTTTGCGGCTGCCGCAGCGGGTAAAGGGTTTGGTCTTGGTGGCCAGTGCCGCCTGCCCCCGCAGCAACCATCCCCCCACCGATTTTTGGGATCAGGTCAACACCGGCGTTGCCTCGCTGCTCAACTGGCTTTGGCCCGGCTGGGAATGGAACATCGAGACCTTTGGCCGTCGCTCCCTTTACCGCTACCTGATGCAGCAACAGACCCCAACGGCCTATCGGTATTTGGCGCACATGGCCTTGCCCGCCTATCTGCACACCTCCCCCCAGGCTCGCCAAGCTCTGCGCGCCGCTTTGCAACGGGGCTACAACCGCGAGGGAGATCTGCACCGAATTCGCATCCCGGTACTGCTTATGGCCGGCGAGCGGGATCGCCACATCACCGCCAACAGCAGCCTGGCCACAGCCCGCGCCCTGCCCCACTGCACCTGCATTGTCTATCCCAACGTGGCTCATCTCTTTCCCTGGGAGATCCCCGACCGGGTGGGACAGGATCTGCGCCGCTGGCTCAGCGCTCAAGACTGGGCAAGTGGGATCCCGGTGGTTGGCTCTTCCGCTCCCTCTGCAGACAAGGCGGCAGAAGCCTGACCCTGGGCCAACTTCCGCAGCCGGGCAAAGGCCTCTTCCTCTAGATGGATCTGCTGCTGCTGTTGTTCTTCTGGGGTGCGCAGGCGCTTTCCCAACGGCTGTTGCAGCGTGCCCAAGAGCAACGGCTCGGAAACTCCCGGCTCGGGATGGATGACGGTGCGGGCCCGCAAGGTGAACACCGGCGAACCGGTGGAGAAGCGGCCCGGGGATCCCAAATCGCTGGCCGCCTGCTTCAGGGTGAGGATCAGTTGCTCTGGGGTGATATCCGGGCTGACAGCAATAACCGCTCGATCCGCCCCTTGGTCATAGACGGTGGTGTAGGGGGCAGCACCGGGAATGCGGGAGCGAAAGATCGGCCCCAAGCTGAGGGCAAAACATCCCGCTGTTAAAACCAGCGCAAACGCCGTGTAGCCCACCAGCGCAAACTTCAAGGGCCAATTGCGGATCCAGGCCAGCAGGGTGAGCACAGCCAGCAAGCCTGCTAGACCTAGCCCAATTTGGGTGGCAGAGGCAAAGAAAGATTCCAAAGTTGCATCCATGATTCCCCAGTTTAGCGGCTAGAGCTTCATCTCTAGGATGCAGGATGAGCCCGATTCTGGCTGCCCTATCTAAGGACTCCGTCCCGCTGGCACCCTGCTCCAGAAGGGCTTGGCTGGTTCTATCACCAAACCCCTGTGAGAAGAGGCAAGACGGATCAACCTACCAAACACAGAAAGCGGCGAGCCCTACAGATTTGAGGAGCATGGGCAAGGTCGGATTCGAACCGACACGGTTTCCCGCCGCATTTTGAGTGCGGTGCGTCTACCAGTTTCGCCACTCGCCCGACTTGGAACCATTATCCTACTGAACTGGCGAAACCTCGTCAACCAATCCCCCGAACTCTATCGGCGGCGGTCTTTCTCCAGTTGCTGGGCCTTTTGCCGAAGCTGGCGGGTTTGCTCCATCACCTCCTCCAGATCCTCGTGGGATAGCCGCTCGACGTAGTTAATTTTGATCTCTTCCAGCAAGTCTTGCAGGAGAGAGCGAATTTCTTCCGAAGCATGCTCCTGGCTGAGTTCCCGTGCCAAGACCTCACCAAACCGCTGCATCAGTTGCGCTGCCAGCTTGGAGCCGACGGGATCCTCGAAACTGCCCGTCAGGGTTTTGTAGGTGGTGGTGGTCAGCTCGTTGGCCAGGCGCTCCGTCAGTTGGCCAGGCAGGGATCCCAGGCCGGGAAGCTGTTCTAGAGTTTGCATGGCGGGCAACTGCTTGAGCAGGCCATCCAGGTTGTAGCGGAGCAGTTGTTGCAATTCCGGTTGCACCTGGGGCAAAACGCGGTAGAGAACAATGCGAAAAACCAGGTTGGCAATCGCCTCCAGCTCGTTGGTGTTGTTGATATCAATGTAGTCGCGCTGGGTACGCGCTGCCGGCAGTAGGGGCAGGGATCCCCGCTGAATGGATACCTGGATTTGGTTGATCACCCGCACGACAATGACTTCCGTCAGATCCTCGGCGAAGTTGGTAACAAAGCCCTGGCTCACCTGGGCGCGTACCCGCTCCAGATCCAGCAACTGTGCTTGTCCCAGCCGGATGGTGACGGGGATCACCCGCAGCCAGCGCCAAAAGGGCAGCAGCAACAGCACATCGTACCAACGCCAGAGCATGGCATCCAGCCAATTGACTCCGGTGTAGCGACGGCTGATGGCCACTGTGCGCAGCAAAAATTCCAGCCCAAACAGAAGCACGAAGGGAAAATCCAGCACCGGGAAAAAGTCAACAGGGTTACCGCTCTCACCAATGGGGCGGAAATAGTTGGTCTCAAAGAGGGGGCGCAGCCGGGTCTGGAAAAATTCGATTCCATCTGCGGGATCGGCGCCGGCCAAGTACTCAGCAGTCCAAAAGCGGGCAAAGGCGGCTCTGGCGGAGTCGGCTTCTGGGATGTGCTCCCGCATCAAGTTGAGGATACGCACAAACTGGCCGGTTTTGTTGGCGCCCTGAAAGGGGTTGGTCTCGATCATCTCGTCGCTGAGCTCCCGCAAGCGGGCCAGGATCGGTGCAGCCGCTTCCGACTCCACGCCAAACCGCAGGGTAACCTGGCGCAGCTCATCCACCAAGGCCAAGTAGCGCTGGGTTTCGGGGTTGGGCTCGATACCTTTGATGGGATCGTATAGGTCGGTCACCGGGGAACGGCTGGTTTCTTCGGAGAGAATCGGCAGCGGAATGGGAGGACCAAAGGCGCCAAAAATTTGCACCCGACCCTGGAGCCAAAAATCTCGCCCAGGCACATAGCTCATGTCGAAGAGCACCAAGCACAGGTTGCTCAGGGCCAGCAGGGCCATCCCCTTCTCGTAGAGGAGCAGCCAGCGACTTCGCCCCCTGAGGACAGAGCGTCTGAGAATCCGTTGAGCAGCGTTCAAAGGACTCCGTCCCGGCCTTGGGTCAACCGGTTGGTTTGAGTCAGCCTTAGTCTACCACCCCTGGGGTGAGCCACCCTTGGCTTGAGCAAGCTGTAGTGCAACCTGGCCAAAGTGCCGCCAAATGGCCTCTGCCTGTGGCCCCACCTGGCGCAGAATCCAACCCTTACAGATGGGATCCGGAGACTTGACCAGCCAGTGTAGGGGCTCTGTCCCGCTGACGCAAACGGTCGGCCAAGGGGGCTCCGGCCAATCCCCCAGCAAGTACAAGGATCCCCAACAGAGGTGGAATCCCAGCACCGACGCGGCGGAGACTTGTCGATGGGGAAAGTGCAGATCCATGTGTTCCTGCAGCCAGAGTTTTCTCCCCTCTGGGGAGGATGGGATCCCGGCAGTGACCCAAACTTGCAAGCAGTTGGCAAGATGTTCAAACTGCCAGCGTTCGTCCATGGCCAGCCGTCCGGCAGTCCAGATCTCGGCATAGGCCAGGCGGGCTGTGGGATCCAGTTCGATCTGCACCTGCTGGCGAAAGTCTGCCCCTGCCCCCGGAATGGTCGGGTGAGGGATCCAGATCAATTGGCTGGTGGAGGCCAGCTTGACCTTGACCTGCTGACGAATCAAGCCGGGATGCAGCCGCGTTGCCCCTTGGGTGCGAATTTCCAGCGCCGAGCCTGGCCCCAGCCCGATCTCGATCCGGTGGCGATCCCCACCCAGCAGGCCGCCGTTGGGGTTGCGCAGGTAGTACACAGGTGGCTCCCCAGGGGATCCCAGCCATTGCAGGGGAGCCTGAGAATACTCCCAAATACGGGTATGTTCGCCTCGGCGGGTTGCCTTCAAGATGGCCTTACCGAAGTTCACAGGCGGCTCACCGAGGGGGGGTCGGCCTTGATGGGGCGAAACAGCACCTCCCGCTCCAGCCAACTGAGAACCTGCTCCAGCCCCTCACCCGTGCGCAGGTTGGTAAAGACAAAGGGCCTATCTCCCCGCATGCGACGGGCATCCCGTTCCATCACCCCCAAGTCTGCTCCCACATAGGGAGCCAGATCGATCTTGTTGATCACCAGCAGGTCGGAGCGGGTGATCCCCGGCCCGCCTTTGCGCGGGATCTTGTCCCCTTCGGCCACGTCGATGACGTAAATGCAGGCGTCCACCAGCTCCGGGCTGAAGGTAGCTGCCAAGTTGTCCCCCCCCGATTCCACCAAGATGAGATCTAGGGGGCAAAAGCGGCGCTCCAGCTCCTGAATGGCGTCTAGGTTGAGGGAGGCATCTTCCCGAATGGCCGTGTGGGGGCAGCCCCCAGTCTCTACGCCAATGATCCGCTCTGCCTCCAGAGCCTTGGCCCGCACCAAAAACTCGGCATCCTCGCGGGTATAGATATCGTTGGTCACCACCGCCAAAGACAGGTGGTCCCGCAGCGCCAAGCAGAGCTTTTCCACCAAAGCGGTTTTTCCAGATCCCACCGGGCCGCCAATGCCAACCCGTACCGGCTGGGAAGTTTGCGCAACTTTGCCCGACATCTGACCACCTAATGCTCTTTGAGGGCATTCTAGAATCAGAAGCTTGCAAGGGATCCGAGTATGGTTCGGCTTTTGGTGGCAACTGCTGTGGTGCTGGTGGGATTTTTGCTGGTTAACCGCCTCTATCGCAACCCGCTGAGTTCGGAGCCGAGACCAGAGCAAGCCAGCCCAGAAGCTGCCCAGCAAGGGATCCCTCAAGGTGGGCCGCTGCAGATTTACCAATCGCGGGATCAACTGCAGCAAACCCTCAACCAAGGGGCTACCGCCACCCAGCAGCAGGTGGAAGCCGTTGAACAATCCTTGGGCAATCCTTGACAGGTTGCAAGCCCTGCAGGAGTGTCTGGAACGAAACCAAAAGACCAAGGTCCCCTTCTCAACGGGAGAAGGGATCCCTCCCCCAGACCGTGAAGCGCCCCTTAGGCTTGGGTGGATCCCCCAGACGCGCTAAAGTCGAGAATGCTGCAATTTTTATAGACCGTCCATGCGGATCCCTCCTGTTACCCCAGAGAAAGCCGATAAGCAACTGCAAAAGGTTTACGAAAGCCTGGAGAAAACCTACGGCACCGCCCTCAACCCCCTGCAGGTGATGGCCCACAAGCCCCAACTGATGCGAGCCGTGATGAACCTCTACGGGGCGCTGCACACCCAAAACCCCAACTTGCCTGAAGAGCTGAAGGAGCTGGTCAGCATCCGCATTGCCCAAATCAACGGCTGCCGCCACTACTGCCTTCCCTACCACACCCTGCAGGCGCAAAAGTACGGCGCCTCCCCTGCCAAAATTGCGGCGGTGGCCCAGGCCCGCACCAGCACCCTCTACACCGAAGCGGAGAAGCTGGCCATCGAGTACGCTGAGCGGATGACCGTGCCCAGCATGGTGGTGACCGACAGCTTCTTTGCCCAGCTAAAAGCCATTTGGTCAGATGAAGATCTGGTGGAGCTATCGGCTTGGATTGGCTTTATGAACTTCTGGACCAAGGTGATTGCCGCCCTAGATGTGCCTTTGGATCCCGTCTTTGCCGAGCAACTTCACGTCTCATGAACAACCGGCAAACTCCCCTCTCTCAGGGGGGTAAGGGATCCCGACCCAAACCCTCCACTAGGCCCAGTCGTCTCGCGTGCTAAAGCTGCGGTCGTACACCTGGCCGCGGGCATGGATCTGGCGAGTCCGGGCGAACAGCTCTTCTTCGCTCAGGCCCCACTGTTCCAGGATTTGATCCAAATCCCGCTGCAGATCCCAGGCACCGGGGAAACCGTGGTAACGGATGCGCAAACGGGCGACTTCCGCCAGCACCCACTCGGAGAGGGGCCTCTCCTGAGCCTGCACCATCAGCTCATCGAGCGCAGCCCGGTCGGTGGCATACTGCGGATGTTGCTGCTCTCGTCGGGATGGGCCATTCGCGGGTGAACGGGATACAGCCATCGGTCTCCCTCCTTTTTCTCTCACTCTAGTTGAGTTCCCCTGGAGATTTTCAATATCGAGGATTGGGATCCCTGATGGCATGGGATCCCGAGAAGGCAGAAGAAAACCGCTATACTGCAAATGTTGCAGACCATGAACATTCTTCAGTTGCGGAGGCGGCGGCTATGCCCATGCCCATGATCGAGACCCGTACCGACCGGATGCTGCTCAACTTTGGGCCGCACCATCCCTCTATGCATGGGGTTTTGCGTTTGCTGGTCACCCTAGATGGCGAAAACATCGTCGATTGCGAACCGGTGATCGGCTACTTGCACCGCGGCATGGAAAAAATCGCCGAAAACCGCACGGTGGTGCAATACCTGCCCTACGTCTCCCGTTGGGACTACGGGGCCGGCATGTTTAACGAGGCCATCACCGTCAATGCCGTCGAGAAACTGGCCGGGATCAGCGTGCCCAGACGGGCCAGCTACCTGCGGGTGATCATGTTGGAGCTAACTCGTATTACCAACCACCTGCTTTGGTTTGGTCCCTTCTTGGCGGATTTGGGCGCCCAAACCCCCTTCCTCTACGCCATGCGGGAGCGGGAGTGGATCCTAGACTTGTTTGAAGCCGTCACCGGCATGCGCCTGATCAACAACAACTATTTCCGGGTGGGCGGCGTGGCGGTGGACTTGCCCTACGGCTGGACGGAAAAATGCCTAGACTTTTGCGAGTATTTCTTGCCCAAAGTGGATGAATACGAGCGGCTGGTGACCGACAACCCCATCTTCCGCCGACGGCTGGAAGGGGTGGGAGCCATCTCCAAGCAAGACGCCATCAATTGGGGTCTGTCGGGTCCCATGTTGCGGGCCTGCGGCGTCAACTGGGATCTGCGCAAAGTGGATCACTACGAGTGCTACGACGACTTCGACTGGGAGGTGGCCGTTTATCCCGAAGGGGATTGCCTGGCCCGCTATCGGGTGCGCATGAAAGAGATGCGCGAGTCCTGCAAGATCGTGCAGCAAGCCGTCAAGGCTTTGCCAGGAGGCCCCTTTGAAAACCTGGAAGCCAAGCGGATGCTGGAGGGGCCGAAGTCGGAGTGGAACAAAGGGGACTACCAGTTCATCAGCAAAAAGCCTTCCGCCAATTTCAAGATCCCCAAGGGGGAAGCCTACGTGCGGGTGGAGAGCGCCAAAGGAGAGCTGGGCATTTACATTGTTGGTGACGACAACGTCTGCCCGTGGCGCTGGAAGATCCGTCCCCCCGGCTTTGTCAATTTGCAAGTGTTGCCTCAGCTCATTCGCGGCATGAAGGTAGCCGACATGATCGCCATCCTCGGCAGCATTGACATCATCATGGGCGAGGTGGATCGCTAGGAATCGCTAAGATACTTACGGAAAGCGAGGACAAAGGCGATGGCCTGGGCGATCTTGGTTCTGCCGCTGTTGATTGTGTCTGTCATTGCTGCGGTTATCGGCCCCAAGCAATGGGCTAAGTACCAAGAGGAAAGGCGCCGCCGCGCGGAAGAGCTATCTGATGCTCGCCTTCAGGCCATCATCCAGCAGGAGCTACGCCGCCGTAACCGCCCCCCCCAGTCGGATCCCAACGGCAAAACCTAGCTACAGGGATCCCAAACCCTACCCAACCCGCCATCTCTAGGGAGCTACTCACCCCCATGACAAACGCTGGTATCGACCTACAACTTGGCTTCGAGACTGCCCTACAGAACCTAGGCTTGGGAGCAGGTGCAGCCCATGCCCTCTGGATGCCCCTGCCGATGTTGCTGCTGATCATCGCCGCCACCTTGGGGGTGATGGTCATGACTTGGCTGGAGCGCAAGATCTCGGCAGCAGCCCAACAGCGGATTGGCCCCAACATGGCCGGCCCTCAGGGGGTGCTGATCCCCATTGCCGATGGCATCAAGCTGCTGACCAAAGAAGATGTTCTACCCATCTTGGCCGACCCAGTCTTGTTTACGCTGGGGCCGATATTGGTTTTCCTGCCCGTCTTTTTGTGCTACCTGGTGGTTCCCTTTGGCCAGAACCTATTGATCTCCAACATTGCCATTGGCGTGTTCTTCCTGATCGCCACCTCCAGCGTGCAACCCATCGGTTTGTTGATGTCGGGCTACGGTTCCAATAACAAGTACTCCTTGCTGGGTGGGCTACGCGCGGCAGCTCAATCGATCAGCTACGAACTGCCGCTGGCCCTGTCGGTGTTGGCCGTGGTGCTGATGAGCAACGGTCTGGACACGGTGGGGATCGTGGAGCAGCAGAGCGGCCTGGGCATTCTGAGCTGGAATGTGTGGCGGCAGCCCATTGGCTTTGTCATTTTCCTGATCTCGGCTCTGGCGGAAACGGAGCGGATCCCGTTCGATTTGCCGGAAGCAGAAGAAGAGCTGGTAGCCGGTTACCAAACGGAGTACTCCGGCATGAAGTTTGCCCTGTTTTATCTGGGATCCTACGCCAACCTGCTGCTGGCTTCCCTCATTGCAGCGGTGCTGTACTTGGGGGGTTGGTCGTTTGTGGTGCCGGTGGAAACGATTGCCGCCTTGGCCGGGATCCCCTTGGATAACCCCTTCTTGCAGATCGGCGCAGCGGCCTTGGGCATTGTCATGACGATGGTCAAAGCTTTTATCTTCATCTTCTTGGCCATCCTGCTGCGCTGGACCTTGCCGCGGGTGCGCATTGACCAACTGCTGGACTTGGGGTGGAAGTTTTTGCTGCCCGTATCCTTTGTTAACTTGCTGCTGACGGCAGCCCTAAAGCTCGCCTTCCCCACCTTTTTTGGGGGTTGAATGAGAAGTAAAGAGGCAAGAGAGGGAGAACATAGGTCATGACGTTTCTCAAGCGTGTCAAAGAATATGTGGGCGATGCCTTCCGAGCCGCCAAGTACATCGGCCAAGGGATGGGGGTTGTCTTCGACCACATGGGCCGGCGCCCGGTAACCGTGCAATACCCCTTCGAAAAGCTGATCCCCTCTGAGCGCTTTCGGGGACGCATCCACTTCGAGTTCGACAAGTGCATTGCCTGCGAGATCTGTGTTCGAGTTTGCCCAATTGACCTGCCGGTGGTGGATTGGGCCTACAACCCAGAGCTGAAGAAAAAGGAGCTTTACAGCTACAGCATTGATTTTGGGGTGTGCATTTTCTGTGCCAATTGTGTGGAGTTTTGCCCCACCAACTGCCTCTCGGTAACTGAGGATTATGAGCTGGCCGCCTACGACCGCCACGACCTCAACTACCATCAGGTGGCGATGGGCCGTTTGCCCTCTAAGGTTACCGAAGACCCGATGGTGACCCCCTTGCGAGAATTTGCCTATCTGCCCAAAGGGGTGATCGATCCCCACGACTTGCCTGCTGGATCCCAGCGTGCCGGCAAACGGCCTGAAGAGATTTTGGCAGAAATGCGCGCTGCCAAGGCAGCTAAGGAGAAAGAAGCCAAAGCTGCAGTGGAATAGTCCGCCCAGTTATAGTCGTTTCAGGTTAGGGTGAGACGCCTGGGCTATTGAGAGAAGTCTTCCGGCTCCGTACAGTCAACATTGGGTTATGAGTGCAGTGTTCTATTTTGAATCGAAATGACCATCATTGATCGCTGTTGGTAAGACATAACCCTTTTCCACAGAACTTTGGAACCGGCAGATTTTCTTCTGCTGTTGCTCCAGGCGTTCATGGATGGATCCCGTGCTCCCCTCTTCCCTTAAAGGGGAGATAGGGGTGGTTGCAATATCTGACCATGTGCTTGCAGGACTGTGTTCTGCTTCCGGTTGTTGCCATGCGATGCCTAGAGGCAATGACCTCTTCAGAAGAAAGAAAAAGCACTGGAGCTTGCAAACTGCCTGATGAACCCAAGCGTGCAGGATGGATAGCTGCAAGTTTTAGGGGAAGGAAAAGGCAAACCTACCTGCCAACCCTGGCGAGGTGGCCGACCCGCCGAAGGTTTGTGTGACGACTCCGCTCCTACGAACCGTTACGGTGAAGGGAATGGGAGCAGTTACTTGGGAACAGCGTCGAAACAATCTCACATCGATAATGTATAGCCCTGTGGGAGGAGTGGAGATCCAGAAGACATTTTCGACAGGGCTTGTGGTCGCTCCAACACAATCGCGATTGGCATCCACATCCAACCGCCCCCCAGAAGGAATGGCAGGATTGTTGAAAAACACCGTCTGCTGTGTGGGATCCGTAACATACAGGTCAAGGTCATCGATGGTGTTCCAACTCAAGGTAACTTGAATGGGGCCGGTGCCCAATACTGGAGGTGTGGGGGTGGGAGAGGGTGTCGGTGCAGGAGTTGGCGTGGGCGCAGGTTCCCCAGTGACCCTCTGAGCAAAGTTTCCTTGGAAAGTATTGCCAGCCAGGTAGGCTGCGACTACCGCATCTGGGGTGCCGGGGGCTGCTTGAATTGCTATCCCTATGCCCTCGCCCCGAGCTAGGAACGTATTCCCGGAAATGGTACGGGCCTGGGTTCCCTGCAAAATACGAATGCCGACACTGCCGGCTATCCTGCCCACGCCGATCCGGTTGGATTGAATGGATGGAATTGAGCCTGCCCCATCCAGCTGAATCCCGGTAGTGCCACTCGTACCTGCTTGCCGCGCCTGCAGTACCAAGCCGGCTCCAGCCGTGGGTGGATCCCCTTCGATTTGGTTGTTGCGGAAGATCCCGCCGGAGTTGTCACCATAGCGAACGGCCAAAGCCCCCAAAGCCTGCAGGAGAATTGTGTTGTTTTCAAGGATGGGATTGCTGCCCGGCACAGTGCCTATGCCCACCCCACCCGTTTTACTGACAATCGGCGAGACACGGCTGACCCGGCCATTCCCAGAGATCTGCACACAGGGATCCAAAAATTGCTGGCACAAAATCTCGGCCAATTGGTTCAAGGCTCCCTCTAGAACCGCAGCATTGCCGTTGACCAAGATGTTGGAGCGAGGGTCGTTGAGGGTGACCTTGCGCGGCTGAAAAGTGCCGTTGTTCACCTGCACCCGTCCACCCCCCAGCACCACATCTACCCCCTGCAGGCTGGTTTGGCTGGCTACAATCACGTCAAAGAGCCCGGTCAGGATCTCATAGGCGGTGGAGCTGGTGATGCGAATGCGACCGCCGTTGGTGCCATCGCCGCCATCCAGGGCCAGGTTGCTTTGCAAAGTTTCCCTGCCCGTCCCCAAAATCTCGATCAGCACCTCCAGGCCGGCTGTGGCAGTCTGAAGTCGCTGCGCCTCTGCAACTGCGTCTGCCAGTTTGGTAAAGGGGCCACTGGCCGGATCCACTCTCAGGATGATGGGCCCGCCACCTGGCGGAGGAAGAGGTGGAGAACTGCCGCCGCCACCCCCACAGCCGAGGGCAACCCCCGCCAACAGAGGCAGCAAGGCTGAACAGATCCCCCAACCAGATTTGGATACTTGGCCAAGCATAGGTGGAAAGCCCCTTACAAGCGCTTAGCGGTTAAGGTTGTTACAGCAACAAACAAGAGCAACAAACAACTGCCACGGGGTCAAGGTACAGATGGCCAAGCTGGGATCCAATGCCCTCAGCAAAAGCATCCTCTAACGAATCCCCTCCTCAGTCAAGGCTTCGCAAGGGATCCGCAATCAATCGGCAACAAAAATCTCAAAAATCTAGCGCTCTCCAGGAACTTGGAGGGTTCCGGCGATAATGTTCTGCTTCACCGCTTCCACGGCGGCCACCAAATCCGCTGAGAGCAAGGCTTGGTTGTACTCATCCAGAGCATAGCCCACACCCTCGTTCTCCAGGCCAAAGGTTTGAATGCCGCCGACAAAGTTGCCTTAAAGTTGCCTTCCACCACGCTGCGAATCACTTCATAGGTGGCCATATCCACCCGCTTCAGCATCGAGGTGAGACCGTGGTTGAGGGTGGCAGGGTTGTTATCGGTATCCCCCAGGTAGTTTTGGTTAGCATCCACACCGATAAAGAACAGCGGACGGGTATCTCCGCTGCAGATGCTGGCATAATCGGCGGGTTTGGGCACTTCCGCAAAGGGCTCTCGAATGAAACTCACCCCGGCGGGCAGCCCTGTAGGATGCTGTTGGGCCAGAGCAGCCCAAAGAGCAGCGAGGTAACATCATCTCCCGCCGTATCCGTGTCGATCAAAAAGCGTTGCACAGCCATACCCAGGCTAAGCCCAAATCAGGGTGACATCTTAACCTTTGCGGGCAGTCTCAGGGCAGCCGCTGAGCCGGTGTATCTTGAGAGGGGATCCCTGTAGACCAGAGTTGGCGATGTCCTTCTCCATCCGCTCCATTACACCGCAACAGATGGCCCAACACCTACGGGATCCC
This sequence comes from Thermostichus sp. MS-CIW-23, assembly GCF_054059455.1. Lineage (NCBI taxonomy): Bacteria > Bacillati > Cyanobacteriota > Cyanophyceae > Thermostichales > Thermostichaceae > Thermostichus > Thermostichus sp. MS-CIW-23. Next base: position 21,501 of record NZ_JBSSCC010000010.1, read on the forward strand.
GAGGCCGGCCCTCTGCAATTGATCGATGTGCGGGAACCGGCAGAGCTGGAGCTGGTGAATTTAAATGCCCTGGGCTTTCGCAACTACCCCTTGAGCCAGTACGAGGAATGGAGGGAACGGATCCTCACAGAGCTGGATCCAGATCAGCCAACTTTTGTGCTCTGTCATCATGGCCTCCGCTCTGCTCAGATGAGCCAGTGGCTACAGGCCAACGGGTTCACTCAGGTTCATAACATCAGCGGCGGCATTCACGCTTGGGCTTGTGAGGTGGATCCCTCCCTGCCCACCTATTGAGGTCACGGGCAAACCAGCACCATGTTCCCCATTCTTCATCTGCAGGGGGATCCCCAACAACGAGGCCAACAGTATGGATCCCAGGCGGCTCCCCTCATTCGCCACAGCATTGCCAGCTACGCCCGCCAATTTGCCTACCGCTGTGGTCTCACCTGGCAGCAGGCCCAGACCCAAGCAGAGGGATCCCTGCCCTGGCTAGAGCGCCACGTGCCCCACCTGCTGGAAGAAATCCAAGGCATTGCCGCGGGGAGTGGCTTTCGTTTCGCCGAGATTCTGGCCCTCAATTTGCGCACCGAAATTTTATCCAGATCGGTTCCCAGGGGATCCCATCCCGACTGCGCCGCTGCTCTGGAACACAATCTCCAAAACGGAGTACCCCAGTACCCAGCGGATCCTGTTCACGAATGCAAGGTGATTGAGAATCTCATCAATCCAAGCCCAGCCAAATCAGATTGGGGAGAATGCACTACCCTAGCAGCCTTGCCCCAGGTTACCTCCACCCACCACACCTACTTGGCCCAAACCTGGGATTGGATCGGGGAGCAGCGCAGGGCCTGTGTGCTGTTGTGCGTTCGCTCCGATAACCACCCTGCCTACCTCACCCTGACCGAAGCTGGGATCCTGGCCAAAATCGGCCTCAACCGAGCAGGGTTGGCCGTGGCCCTCAACCTCTTGCGCTCTACCCTAGATGGGCAAACCGAGGGAATGCCGGTGCATTTGCTATTGCGCTTGTTGTTGGAGTGCGAGGAGTGGCAGCAAGCTGTGGAGAGGGTGAGATCCTATCCTTACACCGCGTCCTCTTGTGTCAGCGTTGCGGGTACCGCAGGACAGGCGGTAGGCCTACAGCCCGCTAGTGCAATCAGCTTTGAAATCAGTCCACGAGGAATTGGCCTGCATCTCCCTCAAGGAGGGATCCTCGCCCACGCCAATCATTTCCTGGATCCGGCCTTGCGAGAAGATGAGCTGCCCCCCCATATAGGATCCTCCACAAGGCTAGAACGGGCCTATCATTTGCTTCGCCAGAGCGCTCAAACGGGAACCCTAGACGCGGTCGCTCTTCAAAAAATCCTACAAGACCGGACGAATGCCCCCCACTGCATCTGCCGCTATCCGGATCCCCATCTGCCCGTCTGGGATCGCACCGAAAGCGTGGCGGCTGTGGTGATGGATTTGAACCGGCAAATCTTACACCTGGCCCCCAACATTCCCGATCAAGTGGAGTTTGTACCGATTTCCGGGATTTTCTAGGTTTGGAAGATGCAGTAGGATCGAGCTGAAGAGAGAGGAGGGGCAGGCGATCGCGTCCTTGCTGTCGCCACCAGACAGCGGGATGAGGAAAGTCCGGGCTTTCAGAAGAACACACCGCTGGGGAAAGCCCAGTGCGGGTAACCGCGAGGATAGTGCCACAGAAACATACCGCCGATGGCTGGGAGCCCAGCACAGGTAAGGGTGCAAAGGTGGGGTAAGAGCCCACCAGCAACGTCGTGAGGCGTTGGCTCGGTAAACCCCGGTGGAAAGCAAGGCCGCAGCCGCAGGACTATGGCTGTTCTTCGCCCCTGTTGGCTGCATCGAGATCACGGTACCCAAAGCGGGGAAGGGTGCTCTCGATGGTGGTGAGCCGCTAGAGGGTGATGGCAACATCACTCCCAGATGGATGATCGCCAGTGCAACTCTGCACTACAGAACCCGGCTTACAACCTCCTCTCTTTTCTACTTGCACATCTACCTGTTTGCACATCTATTTGCACACAGAGAGAGTTTGTTCCGAGCTCACGGGAGTTCTGCAGGTTGCCGGGATCCCTGTGGTCTGGGGCTATTTATTGGCCGTAGTCAGTGTGTCGTTGGGAGAAGCTGTATCGCATGCCCACCTAGGGCACTTGGAGAGCCTTGTCCAATTGTGGGTGGCTGCGCTACGGCGTAGGTTCTGTCATTCTGGTCACGCCTGCCATCCACAGCTCCACGCAGGCTTGCAGGAGGGAGGGTATCCTGTCGGGTTCAGCGCTTTCTTCTGATTGTTTATCTGCCGGTTTCTCCTCATTCTGCTCCTCGACAGAGGGCTCCGCCCCGTCGGCGTGAACGGTGGGCAACTCGGCGGTTACTGCCAGCATGGCTGCTCCCAAAATCATCACATGCAAAACCCCAACGGCTGCATAAAGGCGATCCGGCTCGACAGATTGCAACTCAGAGTTGGGAAATCGCCGCAAATACTCTGTCAGCTGTTCTTGGGCCTGAGAAAAACCCATCCGCAAGGCGCGACGATGCTCCTCAGAATAAAGGCCAGCCTCCCCGACCAGGGAGCGCACCAGTTCAGGATTATCGGCCAAAGCCCGAAAACAGGTGTGGACATAGCGCAGGAGAATGGCTTGCAACCCAGAACCTTGAGAGGGGGCGGGATCCGCCTTCAGAGGCAGATCGGCAATGCCGGAAAAGACCCCCAGCTCCCCAAATACGGCCAGGAGTAGCCCCTGCTTGGTGCCGAAGTGCCGAAACAGGGTGACCTCATTCACTCCGGCCAAATCCGCAATTTGACGGGTGGTGGTCTGGGTGATGCCCTGACGAACGAACAGCTCCCGAGCCGCATTCAGCAGCCTTTGCCGAGAAGAAGGACGTGCCATAGTGAGGAGAAAACCTGAAGAATTGCGGCGGGCTGCAAGTGACGCTTGCATTTACGGTGGAATACCGCTAGGCTTAATGTCAAGCGAGAGGATGTCGGCAGCGTTGCCTCTGCTCCTCTTCTTCCTGTGTAGCCAAGTTCATCACAGCGGAGCACATAGCAAGTCACCGCTGGCTATGGCGGTGTCTTCAGGGGTTTGACTCCGTTTTCACGTTGGGCCGCTGTTATCCGGCGGCGTTAACTTGGGCTTCGTGTTTTGGCTCTTTCCTAGTCAGTCTAGTCTACTTCTTCTTCTGAGGTTTTGTGGGTTCATGACCACTTCTTTTTCTCGCCAATCGCTGAATCATCCCGCTCCGCTCAATCGGCCCGAGCCCCAAGAGTCCTTTCGGTTTGCTTGGGAACATGTGCTCTTCTTTGCCATTTTTCACGTGGTGGCTTTGGTGGGAGGCATTTTCTTCTTCTCCTGGCCCGCTCTGGGAGTAGCCCTATTTCTCCACTGGTGTTTCGGTAGCTTGGGCATCTGCTTGGGGTACCACCGCCTGCTCAGCCATCGTAGTTTCCAGGTGCCCAAGTGGCTGGAATATGTCTTCACGACTCTCGGTGCCCTGGCCGTTCAAGGGGGGCCGATCTTTTGGGTGGGCGGCCATCGTCAGCACCACGCCTTCACCGAAGACGAGGAGAAGGATCCCTACTCTGCTCGTAAGGGCTTTTGGTGGAGCCACATACTCTGGCTGATCTACCACCGCGAAGAATTTTTTAACCCTGAGAAGTATTTTGCCTTTGCGCCGGACTTGGCTCGGGATCCCTTCTACCGCTGGCTGGATAGGTACGCCCTGCTTCTGCAGCTGCCATTGGCCGCGATACTCTACCTGCTGGGGGGCTGGTCATTCGTCGTGTACGGTATCTTTGTGCGGACAGTGCTGCTACTGCATTGCACCTGGTTAATCAACTCGGCCAGCCACTTCTGGGGTTACCGGACTTTCGAGAGCAACGACAATGCCCGTAACCTTTGGTGGGCGGCCATTCTAACCTATGGTGAAGGCTGGCACAACAACCATCATGCCGACCCGAAGTGTGCCAGAGCAGGTCTGCGCTGGTGGGAAATTGACATGACCTACTGGGCCATTTGGCTTCTGGCGCGGTTGGGATTGGCTCGCAAGCTACACGCGACCCATCAGCTTCAGGCCAATCGATAGAGATTGATTGGTTGCCAAGTGGCTACCTCCCACTATAATCTTGTCTAGGCTCTAAAGAAAACTTTGAGGGGATCCCTGCTTCTAGGGATCTCTACTTTCTTTGAAAAGGCTAGGCGTCTTCTATTCAGCGACGCATGGATCTCGACCCTGCAGAGTGGTAGATCTGGCCAATGCTGAGGGCTGCACGCGGCTGTGAAGCAGTCAAGGGGATGGAAGGGATTGCCTTGATCTTTGGAGGCCAAGGCTAAGCAGAGGAGAACTAAACTATACTCTGACGAAAGCCAGCCTAGAGAAGTTGGCCGCCAATGCCTATCCAGGGACAGTTTTTTTGCACGTGCGCGTATGGATGCCCAAGATGGCCCAGCGCGCCGCTGCTGAAGACGCTCATGCAGTACCTGGCCAACCAGGAAAATGTCTACACAATCCCTATCGGCGCTCCCAATGGAAAAGCTTTAGTGCAGAGAATGTCACGTGTTCAATCTAGGCCTATTTATTCGATAACTGCACCTGCCCCGGGTCAAACTCCTCACTGAGGCAGTTTTGTCTTAGAACTTGTAGAGGAATCATCCGGGGAGCGCTTTTTGTTTGTAGAGAAGGCTAGTCTTCTAAGGGGCTATACTGCCACGCTCCATAGTGGTCAAGAATACGCTTAATTTGTTCTATGTCGGCATCGGGTTCTTGATGAATATGCAATGCCTCTATTTGGCTGTCTTGGTAGCGAAAGGTGGAGTTTTTTTTCCACTCCAGCTCCGTTTTCACCCCTGAAACACAAGCCAAATGGGCAGCCAATTCCCGATAAACCATCAGGGGCATAGAATCGTAGCGAACAGCGTAGCGTTTCAGCTTGGGGACGCTCACGTATGACAACCCAATCAACGTAGCTCAAAACAACTCAAGTATAGTCACTTCAAGTTAGATTAAGACGCTTCCTAACTACTCCGCGGTGTCGCCCAAATGCTCCGCATCACTTCCGCGAGCCCCCCAATCCCTCTCCCTAAGAGAGAGAAGAGCTAGGAAGCACTGCAACGGAACAGTTTCATTCCTCATTGAAATGACTATAACTTCTGGGCAATACAGTCACCAAAACCCCCCGCTCAACACTCTTTGCTGGACACTTGACCGGCAAAACAGGATAGGACTAAGCAATTTTGTCATCGACCAAAGTGCAGCAGTTTACCTGATCCAGGCAAATCTTTCCCCATTGCAAGGCCCAGCGTACTAAGGCCACCCGATTTGCCGTTCGGGTCTTGCTCAAAATGTTGCTGATGTGATTGTCAACGGTGCGCTTGCTGATCTCTAGGCGTTCCGCGATGTCCTGATTGGTCAGTCCTGCTGCAATCAACTCAATGACCTGCAGCTCCCGTTCGGACAACAAGTCTGCGGAATGATAGTCAGTACCCATTCCGAATGCCTGCTTAAGATGAACTGTAAAGATTACCTACCCCAATTCTAGGGGATCACCCCTGAGATGGATAGCCCTGCAGCAGGGAAATCTTGAGCGATTCTCGGCCAGACTCCGGCTGCAGGCCACTGATGCGAGCGTTTTCGGATAGGCTTCACAAGGGATCCAAGTGCTTCCGGGGCAGTTCCACCTGAACCCACAGCCCACCGGTTTGTGGGTGATTGCGCAATTGGATGGTGCCCCCATGAACCTCGACAATCTGCCGCACAATTGCCAGCCCTAGGCCGGTTCCGCCTTTGCTGCGGGCCCGCGCAGTGTCGGTGCGGTAAAAGGGCTGGAAGACCAACTCAAATTGATCCTCTGGCAGGCCGGGGCCGTGGTCGTACACCTCTAGCCGCACCTGGGATCCCTGCTCCGAAAGCACCACATGGATAGGAGAGTCGGGCTTGCCATACTTGACGGCGTTGTCCAAGAGATTGAGGATGAGGCGGTATAGACGTTGCTCATCTCCCCAGAGGTAAATCTGGGACAATCCGCTCAGGTGCAGTTCCTGGTGGCGGGGTTTGGCCAACGGCTCTACACTTTGCCAGGCCTCGCGCACCAAACTTGCCAGATCCACCCAACGCCATTGGGAGCGGGATGCGGCTCCCAGATTGAGGGCACTGAGTTCGAGCAAGTCTTGAACCAAATGGCTCAGGCGCAGAGTTTCATTTAGCAATCGTTCCACCCAGACTGCTTGAGCGGCATCGACCCGGCTTTGTAAAGTTTCGGCCAGCAAGCGAATGGAGGTGAGGGGGGTTTTCAGCTCGTGAGCCACATCCGAAGCCCAGCGATCCCGCTGTTGGGCCAGCATTTTTGCTTCCAGCCGGTCTTCCAAAAAAATGGCCACGTGCGCTTGCGGCAGCAGCAGCCCCCAAGCCCGCAGCGGAATCGGTTTGCCATCCCCACCGGAAGGGTAGAAAATCCATTCGCGACTTTGGACAGGAGCAGCGGTCTCCTGCCGGCGGGTAGCCTCGATGAGCTGATCCAACTCATAGGAGCGCACCCATTCCAGCAAGAGCTTGATGCCCGGCTGCCATTGGCTGATGCGCAGCAGGCGCTGGGCGGCAGGATTGCACTCCAGCACCACGTTGTTTTCGTCCACCCGCAGATATCCCCAAGGGAGCCGCTGACTCAGGTATTGCCAGTTTTGCAGTTGCTGTTTTTGGTTGGCCCAATCCAGATCTTGTTGGCGAAGATAACGGCTGAGCAAGCTGAGCATCTGTTCCAGGGAGTGGAGGGGCATGGCCAGATGCACCAGGGATCCCAACCGTTGCAATTCGCGGCTGAAACGGCGCCGAGTCTGCCACAGCAGGAGCAACGTGCAAAGCAAACCGATTCCCAACCCGATCAGGATCCCGGCTTCCAGTCCCATGTTCCCACCACCTTTGCTGCCATTGTCGCTCAGGGAAGCAAGAGTGGAGGCGAAAGCCCGGTTGCCGGCCTCTTATCGACGATGTACGAGGGTGGTACTGGCTTGGTCGGTGGGCACAAGCAAGATCTCGCTGATGTTCACGTGGGGGGGACGGGTTGCCGCAAACACCACCACTTCAGCCACATCCATCGCCGTCAAGGGGGTGAGGCCCTGATACACTGCTGCCGCACGGGCGCGATCCCCACGGAAGCGCACTTGGCTGAACTCGGTTTCCACCAGGCCCGGCTGAATCTCGGTGACGCGAATGGGGGTGCCCAGTAAATCCAGCTTCAGCCCCTCGGAGATGGCCCGCACGGCGGCCTTAGAAGCGCAATACACAGCGCCACCTGGGTAGGTCTGCCGACCGGCAATGGAGCCGATGTTCACCACATGGCCTCGACCTCGCTCCACCATGCCGGGCAAAACGGCGCGGGTAACATAGAGCAGACCCTTGAGGTTGGTATCGATCATCTCTTCCCAGTCTTGCAAGGCCCCCATGTGGAGCTTGTCCAAGCCACGACTTAAACCTGCATTGTTGACCAAGATGTCGATGTTGGCCCACGGCGAGGGCAAAGATTGAAGCGCCTGCTGCACGGCTGCCCCATCCCGCACATCCAAAGCCAGCAGGTAGGAAGGAGTGCCGTAAGCCTGCTGCAATTCCCCAGCCAGTTCCTGCAGCCGATCCTGACGGCGGGCCACCAGAATCAGGCGGGCTCCAGAACGGGCAAAAAGGGTGGCACAAGCGGCCCCAATGCCGCTACTGGCTCCGGTGATGAGCACGATGGAGTTTTCAAGCATCATTTGCTAATTCAAATGCTGTGATTTCAGTTGGGTTGAGTCGGAGAAAAATGGACAGCCACCTTCAGCTTCCTCGTCAGTTCGAGGCTACAGCCATTCTAGAGTTCGAGCCACTTCCCCAGGGGGGAGCCTGGGATCCAGCAAACGAATCGTTTCTCTGCCGTTCGGTAGCGACCCTACCGCTCCCTGCAAGAGCCTAAAGAGCATGACTCTAGTCAATAATAAGCTCAACTATACTGAAAATAATGTATAATATGTTCAGTACGGATTACTACCAGTTGATCTTTCTGTTTACTTTCGAGTCTGCCAACATGGTAGCCAAAGCAAAGCAGAAAATTGGTAGTAAGACGACACGGAAACTGCGCTTTGGGTATTCTACTCAAAGCTTTGCGGGATACCGCCATTCTGGTTGGAAACAAACAGAATGCTATCGCTGCATAGTTGAACAGTGATGTTCAGCAGTGTTCAGCGTAAATGTATCAGAGCGCTCCAGCAGCTTGACGCAAGCATACAGAGTATCCAAATGGGGAGTGGGCACCCCCACCAAACGCCCCAGCTCGGTGATGGCTCCCACAATGGCCTCGATCTCCGTCCGTCGCCCCAGCTCAATATCCTGCAGCATCGAGGTGCGATGGGATCCCACGCGGGCTGCATCTTCTAGCCGCTCTTCCAAAGAGACCGGCAGCCGGATCCCCAGAGCTTGGGCTACAGCCTCAACTTCCCGCATCACCGACCGAACTAGAGCATGGGTGGGTGGGTATTGGGCAATTTCATCTTGAGCAGCCCGGGTGAGGGCGCTGATGGGATTGAAGGCGGCATTGCCCCACAGTTTCTGCCAGATCTCGGCCCGAATCTGCGAGGTGAGAGTGGTGGCAAGCTGCGCCTGTTCAAAGATGGCGGCCAAGGACTGCAACCGCCCTGACAGGGATCCATCCGGCTCCCCCAGAATGTAGCGCCCACCCCCTGTGTGCAAGACCACTCCTGGCTCTGCCAACTGCACGGCGATATACACCACACAGCCGATCACCCGCTCTATCGGCAAATGAGCAGCGATAACCCCTTCTGGATCCACGGAAGTCAGGGAATGCCCCTCAAACTCGCCGCCATGCCGGTAGAAGTACCACCAGGGGATACCATTCTGGGCAATCACAATGGGGGTGTCGGGGCCACACAGGGATCCCAGCCGAGGGGCAAGCTGCGGCAAGCTGTGGGCCTTGACCGTCACTATCAGCCAGTCCTGTGGGCCCAGGGCAGCCGGATCGTCGGTGGCTGTCAACCGCTCTACCCAGGTTTGGGAGGGATCCCCCTGCCGGATGAGCTTCAGACCTTGGGTGCGGATGGCCTGCAGGTGAGCTCCACGGGCCACGACACTGACGGGAAAGCCAGACCGAGCCAGGCATATGGCCAAGTGACTTCCCACCGCCCCAGCGCCAACGATACAAATCTTCATGAGTTTATCATCTTTCCGCCACCCACCTCATATCCAGGTGGCCAATTGACATGGAATTGACATGGAATTGACATGGAGCTGTAACAAGGCCCGATACCGGGCCCGGGAGAAATCCTCGACAGCTTTACTCTGCCCCCCCTTGGGTCACCCTTAGGATCCCATATCCAAGTGCCACGCCCACCAGGGTCAGCACAATGCAGAGTCCAGCAATGGTGAAGATCTCGCCAGCCATAGATTCAGCTTCCTCGCAAATGGGATACATCGCCTTCTCAGGATATCGGATCCCGAGCCCTGGCCTTCACTCCAAGGGTGTAGCGGCCCAAACCCAACTCCTCGAAAAACAGTCGTTCTCCCGGACTTGATGAGATCCGGCTATCCACCTCTATAATGAAAGCAATTTACAAGTCTTTACCGGCATAGGCTAAATTGTAATGCCTACAGCCGTAAAACTTGTCCGGTGGCTCTCGAATGCTCTGTTGGGCCTCGTGAGCCCTGGAAACGGTTCTCGATAGGGTCTTGGAGCGCTGGGAATTCTAACCCACTGGAAAGTTCCCAGGCAGTTCTCGCCAAAGAGCCGTTCAAAGAAACTGAGGCAAAAGACCCGAGGGTTGAGTCTTTATACCTAGGCTCCGCTCTTGCTTCGAAGAAGCAGACTTTGTAGTTTCATTAACGTCCTCATTCATTTAGATGTCTTTAAGGAGTAGTTCAGATGACCATAGCGGTAGGGCGCGTGCGTCAGGAGCGAGGATGGTTCGACATCGTCGATGACTGGCTCAAGCGCGACAGATTCGTGTTCATCGGCTGGTCCGGGCTGCTGCTGTTCCCCTGCGCTTACCTAGCCCTGGGCGGCTGGCTCACCGGCACCACCTTTGTAACTTCCTGGTACACCCACGGGTTAGCCAGCTCCTACCTGGAAGGGTGCAACTTTTTGACCGTAGCCGTCTCCACCCCCGCCGACAGCATGGGGCACAGCCTGCTGCTGCTGTGGGGCCCCGAAGCCCAGGGGGACTTCACCCGCTGGTGCCAGATTGGGGGGCTGTGGACCTTTGTGGCCCTGCACGGGGCGCTGGGACTGATTGGCTTTATGCTGCGGCAATTTGAGATTGCCCGGCTGGTGGGGGTGCGGCCCTACAACGCCATTGCGTTTAGCGCGCCGATAGCGGTGTTTGTGAGCGTGTTTTTGATTTACCCGCTGGGGCAGAGCAGTTGGTTTTTTGCCCCCAGCTTTGGGGTGGCGGGGATTTTCCGCTTTTTGCTGTTTTTCCAGGGGTTCCACAACTGGACGCTGAACCCGTTCCACATGATGGGGGTGGCTGGCGTTTTGGGTGGAGCGCTGCTGTGTGCCATCCATGGGGCGACGGTGGAGAACACCCTGTTTCAGGATGGGGATGCGGCCAGCACCTTTCGGGCTTTTGAGCCGACGCAGTCGGAGGAGACCTACTCGATGGTGACGGCCAACCGGTACTGGAGCCAGATTTTTGGGATAGCGTTTTCCAACAAGCGGTGGCTGCACTTTTTCATGTTGTTTGTGCCGGTGACGGGTTTGTGGATGTCGAGCATTGGGGTAGTGGGGTTGGCGCTGAACCTGCGGGCGTATGACTTTATCAGTCAGGAGGTGCGGGCGGCAGAAGACCCGGAGTTTGAGACGTTTTACACGAAGAACATTTTGCTGAACGAGGGGATTCGGGCGTGGATGGCGCCGCAGGACCAGCCGCATGAGCGCTTTGAGTTCCCTGAAGAAGTCCTCCCCCGCGGCAACGCGCTCTAAGCGGGTGCTAACCCTCGAACGCTCGATTTTCCTGGATTCCTTGCATGAGTGTTGAGGTCGAGCGTTCGCCTGTTGGATCCCTGGATTCGATGGGTAGGCGCTCGGCCACTAGCAAGCCCTTTTGTTTTGGATCCCTATTTTGATTGCACTGGTTGTTACTGTTTTTGGAGGCTGGCCTCAGTGACTTCAACGACGTTTGGTTCCGTAGCGATGCAGGATCGCACCCAAGGCGGATTTGCCTGGTGGGCGGGGAATGCTCGCTTGATCAATCTTTCTGGTCGGCTTTTGGGTGCCCATGTGGCCCATGCTGGCTTGATCGTCTTCTGGGCGGGAGCGATGCTGCTGTTTGAGGTGGCTCACTTCACGCCGGATCGGCCTATGTATGAGCAGGGCCTGATCCTGATGCCCCACGTGGCCACTCTGGGCTGGGGGGTTGGCCCGGGGGGCGAGGTGATTGACACCTATCCCTACTTTGTCATCGGGGTGCTGCACCTGATCTCCAGCGCCGTGCTGGGGTTGGGGGGCATTTATCACGCCATTCGCGGCCCAGAAACTCTGGAGCAGTCTTTCCCCTTCTTCGGCTACGACTGGAAAGACAAGAACAAGATGACCACCATCCTGGGGATCCACCTGATCCTGTTGGGGTTGGGGGCTTTCCTATTGGTGGCCAAGGCCATGTGGTTTGGCGGTGTCTATGACACCTGGGCTCCAGGAGGTGGCGATGTGCGGGTGATCACCAACCCCACCTTGAACCCCGCCGTGATCTTCGGCTACTTGTTCAAATCTCCCTTTGGTGGGGAAGGCTGGATCATCAGCGTTGACAACATGGAGGATGTAATCGGCGGCCACATCTACATTGGCATCATCTGCATTGCCGGTGGGATTTGGCACATCCTCACCAAGCCCTTTGGTTGGGCTCGCCGCGCCTTTATCTGGTCTGGGGAGGCCTATCTCTCCTACAGCTTGGCGGCGGTTTCGCTGATGAGCTTCATTGCCACTTGCTACATTTGGTTCAACAACACCGTTTACCCGAGCGAGTTCTACGGCCCCACTGGCCCAGAAGCATCTCAGGCTCAGGCTCTCACTTTCATCGTGCGCGACCAGCGCCTGGGGGCGAACATTGGCCAAGCGCAGGGGCCGACCGGTCTGGGTAAATACCTGATGCGCTCCCCCACGGGCGAGATCATCTTCGGCGGCGAGACGATGCGCTTCTGGGATGTGCGCGCTCCTTGGAAAGAGCCGCTGCTGGGCCCCAATGGGTTGGATCTGGATAAGCTGAAAAACGACATTCAGCCCTGGCAAGCTCGCCGTGCGGTGGAGTACATGACCCATGCGCCGCTGGGATCCCTGAACTCGGTGGGGGGTGTGGCTACCGAGATCAACACGGTGAACTTCACCAGCCCGCGCACCTGGTTGGCTGCTCACAACTTCATCTTCGGCTTCCTGTTCTTTGTCGGCCACCTGTGGCATGCCGGTCGCGCCCGCGCCGCTGCTGCCGGTTTTGAGAAAGGGATCAGCCGCGAGAACGAGCCGGTTTACCGGATGAAGCCGATCCGATAAGGGCATAAGTCCCTCTGGAATGTACCTTTGGCCCCCCTTGCCGGGGGCCTTTTTTTGGGCATCCCCCCCTCAAGGATTGGCAGAAAGAAAGTTTGGGGTGGAAACTGAAGAGCGCTGAGTCATCAGAGCAGATGCACAAGATCCCTGTTACTGTCATCACCGGATTTCTGGGATCCGGCAAGACCACTTTGATCCGTCACCTTTTGCTCAACAACCAGGGCCGCCGCATTGCCGTGTTGGTTAACGAGTTTGGCGAAGTGGGCATCGACGGCGAGTTGCTGCGGGATTGCCAACTGTGTGAGGGGGAGGGATCCATCCCCATTCTGGAGCTGGCCAACGGCTGTCTCTGCTGCACGGTGCAGGAGGAGTTTTTGCCCACCATGGAAGCTCTGTTGCAGCGGCGGGCGGAGCTAGACTGCATTTTGATTGAAACCTCAGGACTGGCCTTGCCCAAGCCGCTCGTGCAGGCTTTCCGCTGGCCCACCATTCGTACAGGCGCCACGGTGGATGCGGTGATTACGGTGGTGGATGGTCAGGCTCTGGCCTCCGGGCAACTGGTGGGGGATCCGGCGGCCCTGGAGGCGCAGCGGCAGGCTGACGAAAGTTTGGACCATGAGACTCCGCTTGAGGAATTGTTTGAGGATCAGTTGAGTTGTGCCGATTTGGTGGTGCTCACCAAGGTGGATCAGATCTCTTCTGAGCAACAGGCGCAAGTGGAAAGCTGGCTGCGCCGGCGGTTGCCCCCTGGGATCCAAATTCTCCCCTGTGAGCGGGGCCAGGTCTCCCCAGAAGTGCTCTTGGGCTTTAATGCAGCGGTGGAAGACCAGCTCGAGCGCCGCCCCAGCCACCACGATCACGGGGAGGAGCATGAGCACGAAGCTTTTGAGTCTTTCTACCTCAGCTTGGAGGGAGGTTATGAGCCGGGATCCCTGGTGGCTCAGCTACGCCAGTTGGCCCAAGAGGAATGTCTTTACCGGATAAAAGGGTTTGTGGCCGTTCCCCACAAGCCGATGCGCCTGGTGCTGCAGGGGGTGGGATCCCGATTTGAAACCTACTACGACCGCCCCTGGCGACCCCAGGAGCCGCGCTTGACCCGACTGGTGCTGATTGGGCAAAACCTCAACCGCGAGCGCATTGCCGCCCAGCTCCAGGCCTTGGCCATCAGAGAAACGGTGGCCCCCACCGGCTGATCCCTGTCGGAGGCGAGTGGGATCCCTTAGGTCCTCGGCTCTCATCCCCCCGTCCCAGAGGGAAAGGAAGTAGCGTCCAGTTCTACTGTTACTCAAAGGTGGTCTAGAGGTAGGTATCCAAAAGAGAGGCCACGGTGGGGAAGTGGCAGCGCAAACCCAGGGTTTCTGGGGAAATGGCCGGGTAAACAAAATGGCGCTGGCGCAGACAGAACTCATCCCAGGCTGAAAGCCGCACCCGAAATAGAAAGGCCAAGCCGCGAACGAGAGCCGGGGGCAGAGGCACTCGGAAATAGATCCGTTTTTTGAAATAAGCACACATCTGTTCCACACATTCATCCCAGGAGAGGGGGGGATTGCCCAACACCCAATCGCCGCCACCAGGCAGATGGGCCACCCAGTGGGCGACCATCTCAGCCACATCGGCAGCGTGGATAAAGTGGAAGCTGGCATCCACCCGCAAAAAGCGGATCAGATCCAGCCAGCGGAGAACGTCCTTGAGGCCGGCAGTGATGTGGGAGTAGGGGTGGTGGGGGCTGCCGCCAAAGAGCAGGGTGGGATAAAGGGTGAGCAGGCGCTCCGGCCAGAAGCCGCTTTCCTGCCGCCGCAGCAGCATCTCGTACTTGCTGCGGATGTAGTCGGTGCCGGCCCGTCCGGCAATGGCCAAAGGCTCCAGGTCCTGGTTCAAAAGGCTGGCCGTGGAAAAGTAGATCACCTGCTGACAGCGCTCCGGATCCAACAACTGAAAGAGCTCCAGGGTGTGGGTAACATTCACGGCCCAAGCCAGGGCGGGATCCCCCCAAGCTGCCGCCATGTGGATCAGCCCGTCCATCTGGCGCAGCAGAGCGGCGTGTTCCCGGATGCGCAGGAGATCGCCGGGTACTAGGGTGATAGGGGCGGGCAGTCGTTCCAGGGGCAGCCGCAGGCGGCTGGTCTCGCGGATGAGAACGTACAGGTGGTAGGCGGGCTGCTCAGGAAAATCGGGATCCCTTTGCTGGGCCAGGCGCTCCAACACGTAGTGTCCCAGGCAGCCGCTAGCGCCGGTAAGAAACAGATTTCGCAAGAGGTCTTCCCAACGGGACTCGATGAAAAAAGCTTCTGACTAGTGTACCGCTTCAGCTTCTGTCTGCCGGACTGCCTGAGCCCTCAATTCCCCTGCAAGAGAGCCGCTCGACTTGGCAAACCCCACACTGGAAATCTGGCCGCAAGGATGTCAGCTAGAAATCGCAGGAGCCCCGCACTGTACCCGTAGGGTCAGTGCCGGGAGGAATGCGCTTTGATGAAGTACAATGAACTTATGAGCCAAGTCCTGACCATATCCTGCAAGCTCAAGGTTTCCCCGTCGCAAGCCGCCAAATTGGACGCGACTTTGAAGGCTTTTGGCCAAGCCTTGAATTGGGTCAACCAGAACACGCCGGAGAAGATCGTCAACGCGGTCAAGCTGCAATCCCTTTGCTACTACGAGATTCGAGCCCGGTTCGGCTTGTCCAGTAACTTGGCTCAACAGGTGTGCAGACGGGTGGCAGGCGCTCGCAAAGTGGCGAGACAGCGCAACCGTCCGGTTAAAGAGTTCAAGCGTAGGTTCGTTACCTACGACGCACGTATCTTTTCATTCCGCGAGAAAGACTGGACGGTGTCGCTGACCACGGTGGAAGGGAGAGAACGCTTTGAGCTAGCCATTGGTAACTACCAGAGGGGAATGCTGGCTGGCTCTAACCCCAAATCGGCCACCCTAGTCCAGCGGAAGGATGGCTCCTACTCCATCCAGATTTGCGTAGAGAAAAACCCACCCAAGCAACAAGATACCGACAAGGTGATCGGGGTGGACTTGGGAAGGACAGATATTGCCCATACGTCAGAGGGGGACAACTGGAATGGACAGCAGTTGAACAAAGTCCGAGACCACTACTCCCGGTTGAGGGCGGTACTCCAACGCAAAGCCAGTAAGGGCACACGCAGTTCGCGGCGCAGATGCAGAGAACTGTTGCAACGGCTGTCTGGCAAGGAGAGACGCTTTCAAGTGTGGGTCAATCATCGCATCTCCAAAGCTATTGTCTCTAGGGCAAAGGCGACAAACAGCGCTATTGCTCTGGAAGACCTGACAGGGATCCGGGAAAGGGTCAATCAACAGCCACGCAGCAAAACCGAAAGGCGCAGGGCCAACAGTTGGGCGTTCTACCAACTACGTCAATTTCTGGAGTACAAGGCGAGGGTTGCAGGGGTTTCTCTGATTCTTGTGCCGCCTGCCTACACGTCGCAGACCTGCCACAAGTGTTTGCATATCCATCCCGATCCTGCGCAATCCTACCGCAGTGGCAAGTCGTTCAAGTGTGGGCACTGTGGATGGGAAGGGGATGCGGATTTGAATGGTGCGAATGTGATTGCGCTCTTGGGGGCTGTCGTAAACCAGCCTAGAGGTCCGGGCTTGTTTTGTTCTCTGGTAGAGCAGAACAGGCTCAGGGCTACTGAAAGCCCGCTCCGTACCGCTTAGCGGTCGGAGCCGGGTAGTTTACCATAGTTCGACAAGAATCCAACTCAAAGAGCGCACCACTTAAGGTATCCATCTGCATCTGTGGCTGTAACCTCCTCTCCGCCTTCCCGTTCCCGCGCTTTTGACCTTTGGCCTCCCCTGGCCTTAGTTTTGCAGCGGATCACCCAAGCCGTACCGGTGCTGCTGTTGATCACGGTGCTCAGCTTTTTGCTCTTGCAACTGGCCCCCGGAGATTTTTTGGATCCCTTGCGGGCGGATCCCAGTTTCAGCCAGGAGTTTATTGCCCAAGAGGAAGCGCGGCTGGGGTTGGATAAGCCCTTGGTTTGGCAGTACTTGACCTGGCTGGGCAACCTGCTGCAAGGGGATTTCGGGGTGAGCTACACCTATCGCGTGCCGGTAGCACAGCTCATCCTCTCCCGCGCCGGCGCTACCTTGCTGTTGGCGGTGTCCTCTGTGGTGCTGACTTGGCTGGTCGCCATTCCCCTAGGGATCCTGGGGGCGCTGCGGCAGAACACCCCCCTGGATCGGGCGTTGCAGTTGCTCAGCTACCTGGGCCAGGCCATGCCCAGCTTCGTGCTGGCCATTTTGCTGCTAATTGTGGCCCAAAACGTGAGCTGGCTGCCGGTAGGGGGGATGACCAGTGTTTATTTTGCCGAGCTTAGTTTGGGGGAAAAGTTGCTGGATCTGGGCCGCCACCTGCTCCTGCCCACGCTGGCCCTGAGCATCACCAGCTTTGCCGGGCTGCAGCGGATTACGCGCGGCAATTTCTTGGATGTGCTGCGGCAGGAATACATCCAGGCGGCGCGGGCCCGTGGGATCCCGGAGTGGCGGGTGATCTGGTTGCACGCGCTGCGCAACGCCGTCAACCCCTTGATCACGATCTTGGGCTTTGAGTTTGCCAATCTGCTCAGCGGCTCTTTTATTGCCGAGTTTTTCTTCAATTGGCCGGGGCTGGGCAAGCTGCTCTTGGAGGCTGTTCAAAGTTTCGACATCAATGTGGTGATGGCGGGGCTTTTGCTGGGGGCCGTGATGCTCATTCTGGGCAATTTGTTGGCCGATTTGCTCCTGATGTGGATGGATCCCCGGATCCGACCCGACTCACTGCTGTAGTTAACCATTGCTGCTACGGATCCCTCAAACAGGCGGCTCAATTGTGGAGACAATATCCCGAATCACCGCCTCAGCCTCTTGCCGTCGGTTGCCGGCCATCTCTCCCGACCCGGCCAGAGAAACCCGATGGGTCAGTACCGGCACGAACAGTGCTTGCAGATCTTCTGGTAGACAAAAGCTGCGCCCTTTCACCAGCGCCTGGGCCCGTGCTGCCCGCGCCAAGGCCAGGGCTCCACGGGTGGATACCCCTGCCCGCAGCAGCTTGGACACGCGAGTGGCCTGCACCACCTGCAGAAGATAGTCCGCCAGGGATCCATCCAAATACACCTGATCCACCGCCGACTGAATCTCTCGCAACTCCATCAGGGAGAGAACCGGCTGCAGAGCATCCACCGGCTCGGCCTGTTGCCGTTGCAACAGCAAGGCTCGCTCTATCTCAGGGCTGGGGTAGCCAATCGACAGCCGTACCAAAAACCGATCCAACTGGCTTTCTGGGAGGGGATAGGTGCCGTGGTACTCCAAAGGGTTTTGGGTGGCCAACACCATAAATGGGCTGGGCAGCGGGTAGGTGCGATCGTCCAGCGAAACCTGCTTTTCCGCCATTGCCTCCAGCAGGGCACTTTGGGTGCGGGGCGAGGTGCGATTGATTTCATCCGCCAAGACCACGTGGGCAAAAATGGGGCCGGGACGAAATTCAAAATCCCCTTTTTCTTTGTTGAAAAGGGTGAGGCCAAGGATATCTGTCGGCAATAGGTCGCTGGTAAATTGAATCCGCTGAAACTTGGCTCCCAAACTCTGGGCAATGGCCCGCGCCAAAGTGGTCTTGCCTACACCGGGCACATCTTCAAGCAAAACATGACCTTCCGCAACCAAGGCCGTGACCACCGCCTGCACCACCTGCGATTTGCCCTGAAACACGGATTCGATATTGGCAATCAGCTTGCCAATCTGTTGGTGCAAGGTTTGTAATCGCTCCGCTGGGATCCGTGCTGAACCAGACCGGGTGCTGACACTCGCCATAAACCATTCCCAAAGGGGCCTATTCCACCTTACAGGCTGGATCCCATTGCCAGCTCAGGGCGGGATCCCGCTAAACCCCAGTGAAAAACCGGAGTATCATAGACCTAAGCCCTCCACAAGGATGGATATCTTGGAACTGTCTTGCAAAAGTGAATATGCTCTCCTGGCCCTTCTGGAATTGGCCCAGCACTACAGTGATGGCCAGGTGCTGCAGATTAAAGAAATTGCGGCCCATCAGTCCATACCCGACCGCTACTTGGAGCAACTGCTGGCCACCTTGCGCAGACAGGGGTTGGTGCGCAGCCAACGGGGATCCAAGGGAGGCTACTTCCTGGCCCGAGCGCCCTGGCAGATCTCGCTATGGGACGTTATTCAGGCCATCGAGGGGGAGGATCTCACCCGTTCCCGCGACTTACCCTCAGGGGATTTCACCCCGGAGCGGGCAGTGCTCCTGAAGACCTGGCAAGAGGCTCAAGCTGCGGCGGTAGCCATTCTCCAGAAGACCACCCTACAAGACCTCTGCGACCGGCAGGCACAACAGCAACAGGCTCGGCTCATGTACTACATCTAGGCCAGAGGCTGGGATCCTTGGAAGGTTTTGGGTTATCCTGAAACCCACTGCTTTTCGAATTGAGCCCTTCCATGACCGTTCGCTCTTCTCGCTCTCAGGCTGCCGATACGTTTTCCGCGGAAGATTTTGCCCAAGCTTTAGACAGGCAAAACCTCAGCTTCCAACCGGGGCAGGTGGTGCAAGGCCGCATTTTCCAATATCAGAACGATGGCGCTCTGGTGGATATTGGCGGCAAATCCCCGGCCTTTTTGCCCCTCAAGGAAGCAGGGATCCGCCCAGGGGAAGATTTGAGTGCGCTCTTTCCTTTAAAGACAGAAGCCGAGTTTCTCATCCTGCGGGAAGATGCAGAAGGACAAATTGTGCTCTCGGCGCGGCGGCTGAGGCTGAAGCGGCTTTGGGAAGAGCTGGCCCAGAAGCAAGCCAACGGCCAGACGGTAACCGTTCCGGTGATCGCCACCAACAAAGGGGGGGTGGTGGTGGATGTGCAGGGGCTGCGCGGCTTCATTCCCCGCTCCCACCTCAGCCAACGGGAAAGTCTGGAGGAGTTGGTGGGGCAATCCTTGACAGCAAGCTTTATCGAGGTGAACCCAGAAGCCAACAAGCTGGTGCTCTCCCAAAGGGCGGCTGTAAAGTCCGAGAACCTGAGCCGCTACACCAGTGGCCAAGTGGTGGAAGGCAAAGTCAGCGGACTAAAACCCTTCGGTGTGTTTGTGGACCTGGAAGAAGGGATAACCGGGCTGTTGCACATCAAGCAGGTCAGCCAAAGTTTTGTAGCCTCGCTACCGGATTTGTTCAAACCAGGCCAACGCATCAAAGCTGTTGTCATCGATGTGGATGAGGCCAAGGGACGGATGGCCCTCTCCCTGCGGGTGCTGGAAAAGCATCCGGGTGAGGTGCTGGAGCAGCTGGACAGGGTTATGGAGGAGGCCGAAGAGCGGGCCGGTAAACTCAAGGGGAGAATAACATCCGACGGCCAAGTCATCTGATCCCATCTCTGCCTCGAGTTCGGATGCAAAACCTGCAGAGGGAAAGCAAGACGCCTTACGGCAATCAGAGGAAAATCACGTCGGTAGCAGGCTGGAGTTTATCTGCCACGTTTCCTAGTGCTCAACGCCTTACGGCAATCAGAGGAAAATCACCTGGTAGGTCAGGACCTGGAACCGGCCATACCTACCGTGCTCAACGCCTTACGGCAATCAGAGGAAAATCACCTTCGAAGACCTTGAACATTCAACTTCAAAGACTTTGAAGTGCTCAACGCCTTACGGCAATCAGAGGAAAATCACTCCAATATCCTGACACGGGCTGAGACTCTCAGTCTACGTGCTCAACGCCTTACGGCAATCAGAGGAAAATCACCTGAACGGGGTTAATTGCAGTCCCCCGGAGTCACAACTCGTGCTCAACGCCTTACGGCAATCAGAGGAAAATCACTCCAACACTTTGGAGGTGAAATTCAGACTTTTCACGCGTGCTCAACGCCTTACGGCAATCAGAGGAAAATCACAACGTTGCCCGCAAACTCTGTGCGCTTGGTCATTCGTGCTCAACGCCTTACGGCAATCAGAGGAAAATCACCCACGTCCAAGCCGTCAAGAGCCGTCGCGGATCTGAGGTGCTCAACGCCTTACGGCAATCAGAGGAAAATCACGGTGCCCAACTGGGAATAGGGATGTGAAGTGTTCTGTGCTCAACGCCTTACGGCAATCAGAGGAAAATCACACACCACGTTTTGAGACACTCTAACTCCTCACAAGTGCTCAACGCCTTACGGCAATCAGAGGAAAATCACTTGTACGCACCACCACCGACCTGCTATCGACCAAACACCAGTGCTCAACGCCTTACGGCAATCAGAGGAAAATCACACCCCGCCTACAAGTTCTACGAGCAGTTTATTCCGTGCTCAACGCCTTACGGCAATCAGAGGAAAATCACACGCCCTTGCCAACAGAATACGGGGCTGCACCGGCGTGCTCAACGCCTTACGGCAATCAGAGGAAAATCACAAGAGTGCGCCCGCCTCGGCTACACCCCTGTCATCGAGTGCTCAACGCCTTACGGCAATCAGAGGAAAATCACGCCCTGGACATTGCTGGCGAATTCCCGCCGCAGTCGGTGCTCAACGCCTTACGGCAATCAGAGGAAAATCACCCTTAGGAAGTCTGCTATCTCTTTCCGTTGTCGTTGGTGCTCAACGCCTTACGGCAATCAGAGGAAAATCACCCTGGGGGAAAGCCGTCGGGATCTTGAGGATTTGGAGCGGTGCTCAACGCCTTACGGCAATCAGAGGAAAATCACAGCCAGGGATCCCCAGACTTCCCCTTGCTGCAGCAGTGCTCAACGCCTTACGGCAATCAGAGGAAAATCACAGTAGAAACCTCCACCTCCGTAGCAGTAGCACGAGACGTGTGCTCAACGCCTTACGGCAATCAGAGGAAAATCACATTCTTACGCGTGGCCCGGCATGAGGGATCCGTTTAGTGCTCAACGCCTTACGGCAATCAGAGGAAAATCACCCGGGATCCCAAGAAGATGGGATCCCGGTTTTTGTGGTGCTCAACGCCTTACGGCAATCAGAGGAAAATCACTGTCCCGTCTAGGCCAACGATTACCAATCTTGGTCGTGCTCAACGCCTTACGGCAATCAGAGGAAAATCACTTCTTGCGCGTGGGTCAGCACGAGGGATCCATTTAGTGCTCAACGCCTTACGGCAATCAGAGGAAAATCACGTGGCGTTTTCAGAGAGAGAGTGGCGTTATTGGGAAGTGCTCAACGCCTTACGGCAATCAGAGGAAAATCACGGCGCACCCCAGGATTCTTACTCTGCAAGGCTCGGATGGAGCCTTTGCAAGCATGTACCCTTATTCTATACACCAACTGCCAGCTAGAAGACAGGTCTCCTAACGCACTGGGCCCGGCAAAAGGTTTTCTCGTAAGGGAGCCGGGATTTTGCAAGCAACTCCAGGTGGTCAAAAATCTCTGGAACCCGCTTCCGACAAGACTTTCAGGTCTTTTGGGGGCTAAAGCGTCTTTCACAACGATAGATCCTTGCTTTTTAACAGATCCTGTAGCCATCCTGTCGTTCTGGCCAACTTTCTGGTCGGTTCGAGGCGAGCACCCGCTCTAAGCAGCGGTTGCAGATCCCCACAAGCAAGAGGCCATCCTCTGGTTTTAGAATTTTCTCTAGCTCCCAACGCAGTTTCTCTCGTTCTCGCAATGTTAGCCAGGCACGAAAAATTGAGTACTGAATTCGTTCTCCATATCCCTCCAATAACTTGAATGCTTTTCGCCATCGCTTCTGACAGCGAATATCGTAGCACACCAAGTAACAAACCTTATGCTCGGCCATAATCTATCTCACAACTAAGTTTCCAAACAAGTCTGCTTCGCCGTTCCACTCTTTTTCCAAAAGACGAACCTCTAGCTCTATTAAACGGCAGTAGGTAAGAGAGTAATGAGTAACTGGGTGCTTCCACTTTTCTCGCTTGCGCTCTTCGTAAATCCGAATCATCTTCTTACGTCCCTCTTCGCTGAGCCAAACTTGTTGGCCCCGTACTGTAAAATCTGCGTCTGGATCCCATTGCCGTCGGTTAACTGAGGCTACGACTGGCATATCTACAAGAGGAACACGGAAGATCTCCATCAAGTCAAGAGCCAGAGGATGCGCTTGGGAGCGAGGCTGGTGATAAAAACCCAGGGCGGGCTCTAATCCAACTGTCAAAATAGCATTCATTACATCTTTAAGCAAAAGAGCATAACCAAACCCAAGTAAGGCGTTAAAGCGATCCTTGGGAGGTCTTCGATTTCGTCCTGAAAATCGCATTTCCTCAGGTACTGCATCAGACAGCAGATGAGGCAAGGCAGAAAAGTAGAGCGCTGCTAAGTTTCCTTCCAGTCCCAATAGACTTGACAAAGAGTCTGCCTGATCGACTTGCTTGAGCAATCGCTTCATTTGTTCGATAGCTTGTTCTACCTCTGGCGAACGCTGGGATCCCAAGCGCATTAAGAACTTGCGCTGGCTCTGGCCTCGACACCTCACCAACTTTCGAGCTAATTTCAGGCACATCTCGGAGCTGCTCAGGGCCTGATACTGTCGGATACGTCGCTGGATGCTCCCGTGTCGGGGATCCAGGCTGCCGACATAGCGTCCACCTCCCGAAATTAAGTGAATTCCAATGTATTGTTCGGCGCAGAAATGAATGGCTTGAGTTGAAATTTGAGAGAAACCATGAAGCACAATTTGTCCAGTTTGCTGAGCGGAGATAAACTCTTCGCTTTGGTTTCGGTAGGTAACTTTGAGACGGGATCCACTGCGCCCTACCCGTGCCCCTGGCTCTAGAATGTGGACACATTGCCGTTCGTCATCTTCCGGGAACAGGCGAATAGGTTGCCATTCTCTGTCATGAGCTAGCCTCGCTTCTTCGGGCAAACACACGGGAGCTAAGGAGCAACCCGCACACAGCCGCTCATTGTCGGTAATTGGGGGCCGCAGAGGAGATTGGCGCAGCAGCCTCGCTTGTTCGATTGCCTGACGTACAGCTTGGCGCCCAGCATCATCAAGGGGTACGTGTACGAGCACATTATCTGCGTGGTACCGAATTCTTCCTTCGGGAATTGGGATCCCCAAAGCTGTTTCCACGAGATAGGCATAGGCCAAAATCTGCAACCGGTCACTTTCCCAAGCTTGAGGCTGATTGTCTGGATCCCGTGCTGACCGACCCCTTTTATGCTCGTAGGGAATGATCTGTCCATCACGAGTGCGCAAAGCATCCACTCTTCCCCGCAAGCCCAGTTCTTCGCTTTCTAGAAATAGATCCTCCCACTCTTCTCCCTCTTGCTTTTCCAGCTCTACGTGCAGCCGCCGACCGGCAAAAATAGCTGCGTTTTCCGTATAGAGCTGCTCGACCTCCTCTAGATAAAATAGTCGTGGGCAGTAGGCCAATGCGTGCAGTGCTGAAACACGAATCAAATCTGAATCTATCTGTGCGGGGAAATCGATTAGTGATGCCGGCATAATCTGATACTCCGAAATATGAAAATATAGAGTTCTTCAGCAATCTTAGAACAGCTTTCTCTTTGAGCAGAGACAAAACTCAGGCTCCACGCAAGATCTTCTCCTGGCAGGGTTAATAGGCTGTTCGGAAATAAGCCTTCGACCTAAGGTTGATAAGTCTAGAACCAACAGCTTGGAATTCTCGCTGCCTAGTTTGGGCAAATTTCCGTCCAGGCTAACTCCGGCACATCATCACCTTCAAGAGTTTGGAGTGAGTATCTTCGCCAGCGAGTATCCCGCGATCCCACGTGATCAACCCAATACGGCAAGGTCAGGATCCCATCCTCATCTTGAATTAGCCATCTTCCCCCTGAAGGGACTTTCTGAATTGGTCTTACCGAGTTAACTAAGTCACGACTCTCTCCTAGGCTTAGTCCCCCAGATCGGTCAATTAATTCAGGATTTTCAAAGGCTCTTTCTAGGTCATGAGCAAGGGATCCGTTGACCAAAACTGCGATTTGCACATCGGTCAGCAATTGTTGGTAGTCAGGACGGGCATTGTTTGGATGCTGAATATCTTTTGTCTTAAAACGACGAAGGGTACGGATCACTGTAGAAAGCTGGGGTTGGCTCAGGAGAGCAATTGCCAGTTGGGATCCGCAATATCGATGCCGATCCCATTCTCCCAGCAAGGAAAGCAACATTCCATAAACAGTAGCCGGTGGCGGCACCGGATAAGTTTCGGCAAACTCCCTGGCCCAAGATTGACGGAAACAGGCGATAGGCACCTCAACCTGGAGCTGAATCATGCTGCCTCCTCACAAGAAATTTGCTGCCTAATCAAGCTGATAAGTTGATCAACTGTTGATTTAATGCCTGAGCTTACATGAGCACCCAACCGGTCTAGCTTCTCCCCGTCCTCAGTTTCGGCAGCGGCTCCTGCCAGCCATAGCTCTTGAGGATCTATATCCCCCACTTGCACTCGACGCACTAAGTCCGGCGTGCTGATTTCTCCATCAGAGTTTTCTTCAAAACAGTAGAGCAGGCGTGGCGAAAAGTCGTGTGTCCAGCGCAGGACTATGCTATCCGGTGAAAAGTCATAGAGAAAGCGAGAGTGATTGCCGGCTACTTCCCCCAACGAAACCAGTCCGTTTAACACTTCGATTACTCGGTCTTGCCGGTGGAGCCGAGCAGGAGTCATTGCAAAGCCGTACTGATAGCGAGTAGCATGGACTTCCGTTCCGTAGAGAGAAGTGGATCCCTTCTGGCCACTTTTCGCGTTGAAGGTTACATCTCCGCTGTAGGGGCGAGTAGAAACTGCCCGAGTTACTTCCAAAACACCTCGCCGAGCAGTGGTAGTGCCCTTTGGTAACTTCTCTCCCTTCTTCCTGGATGAGTTTTCGTCTGAGGCATCTACTTTAGCCCCTTCCGCACGCATAAAGCCTAGGACATCATCATCGATATACCGCTCGGGATCAAAGTTAGGCACTTGCCACTCGTTGTCGTTGGTTTGATCATTCCAACGTCGGTTAACTTCGCAGCCATTCCCTGAGACCTGCCAATAGTAACGCAGGGCCCAACGGATTGCTTCAGCAGAGACGGTAGTGTGCACCTCATTTTTCCAGAGGATCTTTTGCAGGGTAGTGATGAATACCATTGGTCTTAGCCCTCTTCAGCCAGGAGGTGATTTTCGGAAGAGTTCCCAGAAGAGGGCTGGATCCCCTACCCCCGCATAGGCAACCTCGAAGGGTAGAGCTTAGGATGGCTTGACCCATCTCCTCTTTATCAGCTCTCTCGCTGCCTATGAACCTGTCATCCATTGCCAAGCCACAGCAGCTTTCTCTTTTGCTGATTGCCCTTCAGCTAGCTCTGGGAGCACCAGCGACAGCTCATCCGGTCACCAGTTCTGCAACGGACTCGACAGCGACAGCCGTTCAGCGAGTAACGGAAATTCATGGCGGAGCTGGCCCTTGGGCTATGGTCGGCTATCGCATGGGGATGCGCGCTCTGCAGGAGCTGGGCTTGATGAGTCCAACTCCCCACACTTCTAGGAACCGTTTTCTGGTGGAGGTCATTCACGAGTCGCCGGCAGAGATCCCGTTTGTGTGCATTGTGGATGGCTTGCATGCTGCAACAGGAGCCAGTTTGGGCAAGTTGAACTTGAAGCTGGTGGAGGTCGAATCTCTTGAAAAAATGCGCAGTGTGGTCATCCATCGAGAGACCGGCAAGCGGGTGGAGTTTCAAGTTTTGCCCGAGTTTATTGACAAATACCGGAACTTGCCCCCGGAACAACTGGCGGCTGCAGGGCAGGAAGTTCTTCAACTGGCCGATGAGAAGCTTTTCCGTCTCGCCATTAGCCCATAGCAGGGAATATCGCTGCGGGATCCCTTCGGCATTCCTGAGCCAATCAGCTCCAGACCCGAGCGGGTGGCCACCTCTGCCGGATGCTCTCTTTCTGGAAGTGACATACTCCCGCACTCATGCTGACGCAAAGCGCTCCGCGCCGCTAAAGCGAGAGAGTGCGGGCTTCTCAGTGACTCCTGTGAAGGACGTTTCCTGAGCTTTAAGAGCGGGATGCCCCACCGCTCTGTATTTGATGTTTATCGCCGCGTTGTGGTCTCGGTGTAGTTCCAGTCCACAATGCGGGCAAGAGTGCCACCTGTCTTGAATGGTCTTCGGTACCTTTTGGCCGCACCGAGAGCAGTTTTGGCTTGTGCCGTTTGGATCCACTGCGATCACCCTCAGCCCAGCTCTTTCAGCCTTGACTGCGAGAATCCGCAGGAATTGCCCCCACCCGGCATCATAAGTAGATTTCGCTAGTTTGGTTCTGGCAATACCTTTGATGTTGAGCGCCTCATACGCAATATGCTTTCCCTTGCTTACCAGCTTCTTGGCTGTTTTGTGGTGGAAGTCTTTACGCTGGTTGGCTACCCTGAGATGAGCCTTGGCTACCCGCTTCAGGGCTTTCTTGTGACGGTTTGATCCTCTCCTCTTGCGAGACAAGGCCCGCTGCAACCTCTTGAGCCTGAGCTCTGCCTTGCGATAGTGCTGGGGAACTGGAACAGACTCCCCCGTGTCGGTTACCAAAAAGGAGTCCAGCCCCATGTCGATCCCCATGGTGTTCTCCGGTGTTGGCAGGTCAGGAGTGAACTCGGGGACAGACGTATCTTGCAGGCTTAATGTCACATACCACCCGTCCGCTTTGCGGGTGATGGTAGCAGTCTTGATGACAAAACCGTCGGGCAACGGGCGGTGTTGAATCAGCTTGACCGCGCCAATCTTGGGCAGGTGGATGAACTTCCCTTGGATGCACTCCTGCTTCATCTGAGGGAAGGTGAAGGAGCGATACCGGCCCGCCCCCTTGAATCTCGGCCTCCCTGCCCTTTTGCCGTTGCGGTTGCCTCTCAGCCACCGGTCGAATGCTTTGTGTACTCGCTCTACGCAGTTCTGGAGGACTTGCGCGTGGACTGCTTGGTATTCGGGGAACCTTGCCTTAGTGTTCACTAGATCCCGTTTTTGGGAGTAGTAATCGGGTCTGTCTTTCAGCTCAGGCAAGTGGCAGATTAAAGGGCAAGCGTTGATATCACAGCGGTTTTGTTCCCACCAGTTAAGCCGCTCTGCCAACCGATAGTTGTACTGCTTGCGCAACAGCTCCAGCCATTGCTCCATCAGGATAGCTTGACTGGGCGTAGGCCGTAGGCGGTACTGATAGGCAGTCCTCATCTTAAGCGTACTCAGAAACCGCTACACTGATTATAGCACCAGTAAGGATTAGCAGCCATGAAGCGTGATTTTGTTTCCAGCGGCAGAGCTGTATCTGATTTGAAGGCACACTTGGTCTTAACCACCAAGTACCGTCGCAAGGTATTTACTAGAGAAATGTTGCAGCGATTGCATGAAGTTATGTATGACCTCTGCCAGAAGTGGGGCTGCAAACTTATTGAGTTTAACGGCGAGGCAGACCATATTCATCTGCTATTCCAGTACTATCCGCAGATAGATCTGTCCAAGTTGGTAAACAACATTAAATCCGTCTCTAGCCGTAGGATGAGAAGCGAGTTTGCGGACTACATCAGCAAGATATATCGGAAAAATGTACTGTGGAATGAATCTTATTTCATCGCTTCATGTGGTGGGGTGACGGTCTCGGTTTTGTGCCAGTACATTGAAAACCAAGGAACTCCCGCCTCTCATCCCGACCCTCGTCCTGCGGACAGAGGGCGGGGCTTCTCGGCGGACTAGCTAACTCTGATTATCGTGGGCTCGCTAGGTACCCCCTAAGGGATCCGGGCTTGAGCGAATACATCTTGAGGGATCACCTTTAGACCCGGCAGGAAATCATCTTGAATGGCTTGGGATCCCGTAAAGGTGCGCGGCGGGGCATCGGGATAGAAGACGGTGATGCTCTTGGCTTGGGGATCCACAACCCAAACCCTGGGGATCCCAGCTTCTAGATAATCGGTTGCCTTCTGGGCTATGGCCCCAAAACTCTGGCCAGCAGAAAGGATCTCGATCACCAACTCGGGAATGGCAAAACAAGGCTCATCGGTCATGGCCTCAACCGGCAACCGCTCGTTAGAGATGTAAGTAACATCAGGAACTGGGATCCAGGGCTCTGCCTTTCGTGTTAAAACAACTGCCCACTCAGTATGTGCTGACCCAGGCTTAGGACACTCAGGGCTAGAGCACCAGTCCTCCAAAATTTGCCACAACACCGGTTGGAGACGAGCATGGAAGCGTTTTGGCGACATGGGTTCGTTTTTGGAGACGGCCCGCCCATCGACTAGCTCATAGACAATATCCCCCTCCGGCAAGGCCAGAAACTGTTCGGGAGTTAGCTTTTGACCTGAAATGGACAACTCTGGAGTCGATAGCATCACAGGATCCCCGTTGTTTAGGATGGCCGAATCTCTGTCTAGGCTAGCTCTGACATCCCCCACCTTCACCGTTTTGAAACAGTTGTCGAGCAGGGATCCAAATCCAGCGGCAAGATGGCTCCACTCAATTTTGGGGGTAGAGATCCCCATCTTTCTGGCACCGGCTGAGCAGAGGATGCCACTTTTCGGGAGAGGATAGGGCAACATTCAACCCAGAACCCTCTCCAGGCAACTTGAGAAGGGGGGGCTTCCAAGCTGCAGTAGCTTGAAAGCCGTCATCGAGAGGATCCCTATGGCTAATACCCTTTTGACCACTCTAGGCACCAGCCCCTACAGCGAGACGGTGTATGTTTTTGGGGAGCGGAAAGCCGATAGAACCCGTTATGTTGCCAAAGCCCTCTGTCAGCTCTTTGACATCGAGAGGGTGATTGTGCTGCTAACCCAAGAAGCACATGACACCCATTGGAAGCATCTACAGGACTGCCTACCCCCCCACGTGGAGAAAATTGCCAAGGCCATTCCTGAAGGGAAAACCGAGGCAGAGACCTGGGAGATCTTCGATGTGCTGGTCGATAGCATCGAGCCCCATACGCGGCTGGTTTTCGATATCACCCACGCCTTTCGCTCCATCCCCGTACTGGTGCTCTTGGGAGCCGCCCTTTTGCGCAAGGCCAAGAATGTAAATATTCAGGGGCTGTACTACGGTCTCTATCTCAAAGACCAGCAGGAAACACCCATCATCGATCTCACCCCCGCCCTTCGTCTTTTGGACTGGCTGACGGCTACCGACAAATTCATTAGCACCGGCTCGGCGCTGGAGTTGGGCCAACTTTTGGATACAGTTCAACGGGACTTTTACCGCCAACCAAAGCTCGGCAAAAGGGATCCCAAGCCCATCCGGCTGCAGAACTTTGGCCAAGCCATCCGCAATGTCTCTCGTTCCCTGGAGCTGGTAAGACCGGTCAGCCTTTTGGAGGATGACTTGCTTAGGTTGCAAAGGCACTCCACCCAGGAGTTGGCAGAAGAGGTGGGCCAATTTGCCAAGCCTTTTGGTCTGCTGCTGCGAAGCATTCAGGATAGCTACAGCCAACTGGCTTTGCCAGCAGACAGAGCTACGGATGCCAAGGCTCAAGTTCAAAAGCAATTTCAACTGCTGCGCTGGTATGTGGAGAAACGCTTCACCACGCAGGCAATTCTCTTAGCTCGGGAGTGGGTGATCTCGGCCCTCTGCTTGTGTGAGGGGCTGCCCAACTACCGCCAGCGGGAAGCGCGGCAGGAGATCGAACACCAACTGGGATCCCTCATTCCGCGGAAAGACCAGCCCCTTGGAGATCCCCCTGCGACTGGCGAATCGGGCCGATCCCTCATCCCACGGGAAGACCAGCCCCAGGCGCTTCCTCCTATTACCACCCATGTGCCCGACGCCAAGCAGCTTGCCGATCTCTGGTCTCGCCTCAGCCAGTACCGCAACGATGTTGCCCATGTGCAGATGAATCCAGACCCTTTGAACAGCGAAGCTCTAGAAAGCTTTGTTTTGCAAGACCTGCTGCCTGGCCTGGAAGAGCTGTTTCCCAAATTGACCTGGGCAGAAGGGAAGTTGGAAGGGGATCTTTCCACTTCTCCGTAGGCTAAAGACATCGGTTCGCCCTCAGGTTCTGGGTTTTTGGTCAAACAACGGCTATTGAGAAATACTGAAGAAAACTGAGGGCTGGCCGGGATCAGATCGATTTTGTTTTGTAGCTTCTGTAGCCACGACATCGGGTGGCTACCGGGGTTTTGTTCCTTGTTCGAGGAGTTCCTAACTGTTCTGTTTCTCCAGCGAAAACACCATGTCTCACTACTGGCAAGCTAAGCTCTGGGGTCTGTTACATGATCCCGCCCTCAAAGCCCTACACGACAGGACTGGCCGCTCCAAGGAAGGGCTGTGGACCAGACTGGCGGCGATGCAGGGATGGTCTTCTCCCAAAGCCGAGGGATCCCCTCTCAGAGGTGTGGGAGATGCGGATCTCATCGCCTCGGCCAGCGACCGGGCTGCCATTGGCCATTTGCCTGTAGCCATCGACTACCAGGTTGAGGATCGCGGCCAGGGGTTAGGCTCTGGACTGGAGATGAGCCATCTGCTCTCGGGGCGCAAGCACTTTTGGCAATTGGCCAATGAGCAACACCAAGCCCTCAAGAATGCCCCCTCCCGTGCAGACTACCTGATGGAACGGGAGGAGAACGCCATCCCTGATTGGGTTCGGCAGGAGACGGATCCCCAAAAAGTGTTTTGGTGGTTTTGGCGGTGCTTTCCCCAAGCTATTTGTCAGGAGTTTGGGGATGAAAGCTTGCTGCTATTGCCGGCAGAAACCCGGCTGCCAGACGGATCCCTGTGGAGCCACGCCAGCGTCACCGCAGCCCTAGCGGGATGTTTGGCCGGCTACGACGAGCCCAAGTTCGCGCGTCCCTTCTTGGTGAGCTTTACCTTCAACCCCATCCAGGAGCTGATCAAAGCCAGCCGCAAAATGCGGGACTTCTGGGCTGGCTCCTGGCTGCTGCACTACCTTTCTGCTCGCATAAGTTGGCGGCTTGCCGAGAAATACGGCCCCGACTGTCTGCTCTACCCCAGCCTCTATGGCCAGCCGTTAATCGACCACTGGCTGCGGGAGAAGTACCCCGAATTTGAAGAATGGATCCCTCAGCCTTCGCCTAACGCCCTGCTCACCGCCGGCTTTCCCAATGTGCTCCTGCTGCTGCTGCCAGAAGAGCGGGTGGAGGCGGCCATGCAGTTTGCCCAGCAGACCCTCAAGGAAGAATGGAAGCAGTTGGCCCAGAGGGTGCTGGATCACCTGCAGGCGGATCGCCGCTGGATGGTGCAGTTGCACCCAGAGGATCCCACCTGGCAGGGATGGCTGGAGCACCAGTGGCAGCACTACTGGGCAGCCGTGCCCCTGGGATCCCCGGCTCACTCTCTCAAGGATACCGGCATCCTCAAGCCCCCTCAGGTTTCCATTGATGAGGATCCCTGGGTCAGCGCCCAAAACCGCACCCATCACCTAGAGGCCAAGCAAAAGCTCTTCGGGGATGAGGAGCTGGAGTTTCTGCGGGCTAGCTTCTGGGATCCCCAAAGACAACAGCGCCGCCAATACAAGGCCGGACTCAACGTGGGATCTTGGTGGGCAGCCGCAGTGGAGCAAAGTCGGCGGCTACAAGCCGCTTGTAAGCAGGCCCGCGATTGGCAGCTCCCCGTTGCGTTTGGGCCGCGCAGCACCGTTTCGGGCTTGGGGCCAGTGGTGCATCCCTCACCGCGGCAGGGGTGGATAACAGAAGGGGAGAGTCGGCGGCTTTGGCAACGGCAGGCCGGGCTCTTCGATGGCCGGGAACAGCTCAATGCCACCGAAACCCTCAAGCGGGGCTTGTACAAAGTGCTGCCGGAGCTCTTCCGCGAGCTGGATGAAGACCAGATTGCCGCTTCCTACCCGGATCTCACGGCTGGGGTGGCTGGCTACCTCAAAACCCAAGGGCGACGGGAACGAGAGCACTTCGAGCAGGCCTGTCAGGCAGTGGAGGCCCGCTACCCGGAGGTCAGAGGGGTGCTGCGGGAAATGCGGGGCAAATGGGGGATCCCGTGGGCCGACCAGCAGGAGCTGTGCTACCATCCCCGTCTGCTCAATGCTGGTTGGCTGGTGGAAGACCTGGAGCTGGACGAGGAAACGCAAAGAAGCTACCGGCAGGACATCGAGACGCTTCTAGGCCGCTACTACCCCAGCGTTAACCCCGCCAGTTGGTACGTGCTGGCTGCCGGGGATGGGGACGACATGGGCAAATGGCTCAGGGGCGAGAAGATGAAATCCTACTACGACTATCTGCCTCAACCCCTACAGCGGCTGGCCAACGGGCAAACGGAAGCCATTGGCGAGGTCTTTGGCAAGGACAAGGAGGAGCTGGAGCAAGTCAAAGACGCTTTTCAGAAGTTTGTCAAAAACAGCCGCAAGCGCATGGGGCCTGCCACCCACAGCGCCCTAAGCCGCGCCCTGCTGGATTTTTCCGGCCAGTTGGTGCCCTACCTAACAGAGCAACGCTATGCAGGCAAGCTCATCTACGCCGGTGGGGACGACGTTTTGGCCTACACCAACCTCTGGGAGTGGGATGGCTGGCTGTGGGATATTCGCCAGTGTTTCCGGGGGGGAGAGGATGACTGGCGGGAGTTTGAGAACCTGGGGGACTACTGGCAGTGGAAAAAAGGGCGGCCTCCCGAAGGTTTGAGCCGGCGCCCCCTCTTTACCCTGGGATCCGCAGCCACCATCAGCTTCGGCGTGGTGATTGCCCATCACTCGGTGCCTCTGGCCATTGCCCTGGAAAACCTTTGGCAGGCGGAAGAAGAAGCCAAGGGCCACCTCTATGCCCATGGCTGCCCCAAAGACAGCGTGCAGGTGCGGGTGCTGTTTGCCAATGGCAACCAACTGGTGAGCACCAGCAAGTTCGACACGTTCGACAAGTGGAAAGACCTCCTTGATTTTGACTGGAAGCTCATGGGCCAGCAGCAGGATCAAAGCTCCTTGTTTGAGCAGGCAGCCCAACTGTGGGAGCAACATCCTGCCCCCAGCCCAGAGGCGGTGCGCGAGTGGGCCCGGTTGTTCTGCAGCCGCCGGGATCTCTTCAAACAGGAATCGGAGCAGAAAGAGCACTTCCAGAACAAGCTAGTGGAGTTTATCCAGCATTTTTGGCAGCACAGCCTGCCCGCCCAGCCCCAGGAGTGGGATCTGGAGATCAAAAACTGGTTCAAGTTGGCAGCTTTTGTGCTGCGCAACCGCACCGTGAAATTGGGGAGGAACGGCCGATGAGTTGGTTTACCCTATCACCCTTGGATGTGTGGATGTTTCGAGATGCTAAGCCCTTTGCGCCGGGAGAGCGGGCCTGGGCCAATAGCAGCTTTCCCCCCAGTGGCCACACCTTGGCCGGGGCTGTTCAAGCCTACCTGGGCCAGCCGATGACGCTGCGGCTGCGGGGCCCCTTTCTCTGCCACGACGAAAGGCTCTATTTCCCCGCCCCTCTGCATCTGGAAGACGGATTCCCCCTTGTCCCTGTGCCTTGGTTGGACGAGAGGGATCCCTACTTCCATTGCCACTGGGATCCCACCCGGCCAGCCCCGTTGGTGTCCCTGAGGCCAGCAGAGGAGGAACCCGAAGGCAGCCAGAGCAGCAAGAAGAAGAAAACAGGAGGCTACCTGCCCTTCGAGGTGGTGCAAAAGGCGCTGGAAGGCAAAGGCTGGGATCTCAGCCAGGCCGTTAAGCCGCCGTTGAAGTATGAAGTACGGCCCCACAACACTCTGCAGGTGAGCAAGCGGCAAGTGCGAGAAGCCGATGGCTACTTTGTGGAGACCTGTATCCGTCTTCAGCCGGGCTGGAGTTTGGCCCTTTCCATCGAGGGCTGGGATCCCGATCGCGAAGCCTGGGATCCCTTGCCCCTGCAGCAAGAAGTGGTTGTGCGGCTGGGGGGAGAAGGCCACGGTGCCTTGCTAGCCCCTTGTCCGAAGTTGCAGGCGCAGTGGCAGCAGTTGCAGGACCTTTCTCAGGCCGCCTTTTGCCAAGCCGGACGCGCTTTGGCCTACTTAGCGACCCCAGGTGTGTTCATCAAAAAGGTGGACGGGCGTTCCCTCTGCCGTGCCTGGCCGTGGGAATGGCGATTGGCCACTCCCCATCCTGCTCACTCCCTCACCGGCCCCCTGGTGAGCGTGG
This sequence comes from Thermostichus sp. MS-CIW-23, assembly GCF_054059455.1. Classification (NCBI taxonomy): domain Bacteria; kingdom Bacillati; phylum Cyanobacteriota; class Cyanophyceae; order Thermostichales; family Thermostichaceae; genus Thermostichus; species Thermostichus sp. MS-CIW-23. Next base: position 56,006 of record NZ_JBSSCC010000010.1, read on the forward strand.
CCACCGGCAAGCCCGTTCCCATCAACGGCCGCCTGCGGGTAGATCACCCCCAAGAGCCGCGACAGATGAGCCTACCCGCTCCTCAAGTTTTTGCAGCGCCTCCTGGCAGTGTCTACTACCTGGAGCAACCGGCCCCCCTCAACCAAGAAGAGCCCGAGCTGGAAGATGGCCGGCTCAACGTGTTCTATCGCTGGCGGCTTTTGGGCTACAGCGAATTGCTTTGGCTCCGTTGGGCCGACTGAGCGCAGGTGTTTGAAGTTCTGTTTCAGAGTTGATGAAGGAGTGTTTTCCTATGGCTTTTCACGTAGTCTATCTCACCTTGTTGACCCCTCTGCACACTGGCGGCACCACCCAAGAAGGCAACCTCTTGGGCATTGCCCGCGAATCCCACACCCATTTGCCCTACATCCCTTCCAGCACCATTCGGGGCAGGTTGCGGGCCAGCGTGGCCGATAAAGACAAAAAATTTGAGCTCTTTGGCAACGAAATTGGGGAAGGGGATCAGCTGACCCAGGGATCCATTTGGATTGGAGATGGCTCCTTGCTTTGGATCCCGGTGCCCTCCCTCAGCCACGGGGTGGTGTGGATAAGCTGCCCGCTTCTGCTTAAGCGCTGGCTGCGGCTAACAGGCCAGAATCTGTCAGTGCCGGATCCCTATAGTACGAGCTTGAAGGCCGACCGACCCATTTACCTCAAAGATGCCATTCTCAAGGAGGGTCTCAAACAATGGTCGGAATGGAAGAGCTACACCAAAGATCCTAATATCAGTCGCGTGATTGTTTTACCAGATCAGCATTGTGCCACCCTAATTCAAATGAGCCTGTGGCGACAGGTGAAAGTCAAGCTTAGCGAGCACAAAGTTGTGGAAGGAGGCTTCCGCTACGAAGAGGCTATTCCTCCCGATAGCTTGATGTACTTTGCCTGGGGGGTTACAGCCCAAGCAAATGGCAGTTCTGAGGAGGCAATGAAAGAGTTTCGAGATCTGCTGCAATCCAACCAGATTATGCAGATTGGCGGCCAGGAAAGCTTGGGCCGAGGCTTTGTGGAGCTGTCTTTGAACTAGATCTCAACCTAGGAGGGAGGTTTTATGAATAGCTTTGACCCGCGTACATTGGCCAAGCCCGTTTACGAATCCCTGTGCCAGCTCAGAGCGCAAACCAGGGATCCAGAAAGGCTAAAAGAGCAAAAAAACCAGGCTGTGGAGCTCTACACCTATCTTTCTACTTGGGGCCTGCTGCGCCTCAAGGCTGAAGAAGACGCCCTTAGCCAAGAGGGCAAAAAAGAGGTGGTCAAGGAGTTTTTCGATTGCCTAGAAAAGATCTCCGGTCAAAACGAAATTGCCAAATCCAACGGCCTGGATCGTCTCATGGGGTTGGGAGTTGAAGAGTACCTGGGTTTAACAGGGCTGGGACTTGCTTTGGCGCAAGAATTCAGCTTCTGGGCTACAGCCATTTACCATGACATTAGCGGAGGGGAATAATGAGCGTAGCCATTCCAATCCAGTCTATTTCCCTGTGTGAAGGAAGCCAAGTGGTCATCCATTCGCTGACTTGGCAAGACTTTGAGAGCATTCTGGAAGAGCTGGGCGAAGATCGCCACACTCGTGTTGCCTATTACAACGGCACTTTAGAGATTATGTCTCCCTTATCCAAACATGAGCGCCCTCATCGCATTGCCGGATACATTGTCTCAGCTATTCTGGATGCTCAAGGGAGAGACTGGGAAGATTTTGGCTCAACAACCCTTAAAAAGTCTGGCAGTGCTGGGGTAGAGCCTGACACCTGCTTTTATGTCCATCACCTAGAGCAGGTGCGAGGGTGTGAGGGAAGAATTGATGTTGATCTATTGCCCCCGCCTGATCTGGCCATTGAGTCCGACGTTACTTCCCGGACCTTTATCGATGCCTATAAAGCTATTGGCGTGCCGGAAGTTTGGCTCTTGGGTGAGCGAAGTTTGCGGATATTTATTCTGCAGGGAGAAGACTACGTAGAATCGAGCTGCAGCCGGCTTTTTCCAGACTTCGACATCTCCAGTCTTGTACCTCAACTTATTCGACGCGCCTTAGAAATTGGCACCAGCGCTATGTTGCGCGAATTTCGGGAAACGCTTCGCAATTCCTAACACTGCTTTCCAGCTTTAGGAGAAGATCAAATGCCTAGCAATCGTCCTGCTCCCTGGTTAGGACATCCCTCGGATCCCAACCCCAGCCCAGATCCCACAGCGAGCTTTATTGAATATCTGCGCTGGATGAGAGCCTATGGGGCTCCTTTCAGGGAGGGAACCAAAGTCTATCTGGTGCATCGGGCGGAAGCAAATGCAGACTACAGCTCCCGCTTGCAAGTTCTAAACAGTCGCATCAAGCGCATTGCCAATGACACCTTTCAGGTCACCTGTCCCTGGCGAATTCGGGTGGGTGGAGCCAAAGGCCCGGAAAGCATGCTGCTGCCCGCTTTTGATCACTTAGGGATCCCCTACATTCCCAGCTCCACCTTGCGGGGGGTAGCCCGCACCCAGGCTATTCGAGAGTTGATGCGGAAGCACAACCTGTCTTGGAAAGAGGCGGATAAAGCAGTGGCACCCTGGCTTGGGCACCTGGAAGCTGAGGACAAAGATAGTGCTGGCAAGGTGATCTTTTTGGATGCCTACCCTGTGCCGACCAAGACTCAAAAACAAGGGGATCCTGATAATTCCAAAACAGGAGGTCTAGCTGTCGATATTGCCAATAACGTTTGGAGATGGAATGGCAACAGCTTGGAATATAAAGCAAATCCCAATGTCTTTTTCTCTCTCAAACAGGCCACGTTTTTAATCGGGATCCGCAAAGGCCCAGGCTGCACCGACGAGATGTTAGCCCAAGTGAAAGAATGGCTTATCCGCGGGCTGGAGCAAGGAGTGGGATCCCAAGTCAATACCGGCTACGGTCGGCTGATTCAAACTGGCAAAACTCTATCTCAATACAAGGGAGAATTCTTGCGGCTGCCTTTTGAGCTGGAGGGTCAGTTGATCCACGGGCGGCAAGTGGTCAACTGGAGACCTGATAAGAACCGGTATGACAACAAATCAATTGCCGAAGTCCGACCGGTAGCCTTTAAGAACATGCTGCGCTACTGGTTTCGAACCTTTGCCCTGGGTGTTTTGCCCGTGAAGCAGGTGCAGGAATGGGAGGGGCAACTTTTTGGGGCCATCACTCCCCAGCAAAAACATGGCTGGATCCATGTGGATCTTTTGAAGGGGCGAGTAACTCAACCAGAGCCGGAACTCAACCAAGCGGGAAGGGGGAATCCTGCTGGACAGCAAGAAGGGATCCTCATTCTCAGCCTTTCTGAGGAGTGCCACAACCATGCTTCAAAAGAGAAGCAGGAAGCAGTGCAAAAGCTCTTTCGGAACCTCACGTGGATGATGTTTCATCTGGGAGGTATTGGCCAGGGGGCAAGAAGGCCCTGCTACTCTCGCCAAGACCGCGGTAGAGCTCCTTGGTGGCGGGGATCCACCCTCATTCCCAACTCCGAAGATTCATTTTGGAATCTGCCAGAGTCGGTAGAGGAATTCCAGAAACTCTTTCAGAAGCGGCTGCGGGGCTTTTTTGAGGCGCTCCAGGTTTTGACTGGGCAGGCCATTGATCCCAGCAATCCCGGGAGCTTTGGTCAGGTCAGCAAAGAAAAGTTGCCTGAAGCTGTGGATGCCCATTGCAGGATTGTAGTCTGCAGCGGCCCAAAAGAGTTTAATAAGCCCTATGCTTTGGCTGTTTTGCACAAGGTAGGCAAGATAGCGCCAGGAAAATACGACAAGTTTCTCTGCGGCGACACAGGCACGCCGTCCCCTGTTTGGATTGCAGATTTGGATGACTATCAGGTGGTTACCGTTTTTAGGGCAACGGTGAATCCTAGGAAAAGTTATCTTGAACAGCTCAGGAAAAATGCTGATGATTTTGGAATAATCTGGCCCTTGAAGTAGAGATCTTGGAGAATCTCTGGAGGAATAAAATGTCCAAAAAGAGGATCAATGCCAAAGTTCTTAGAAACCTTGTTACAGCTGTGGTCAACGGCTCGATCACGCTGGCCATCCTGCTAATTGCTCCTTTGGGATTGGCAGCCGTGATTACCAATACCATTCTTGTCGCGATTGCCAGCTTCTTTTCGGGCAGTCTGGCCGAGATCGTGATGGATTTCTTGTCAAGTCCTGAAATTGATGTGGAGATTTTACCGGAGCGTGGCCGCTCTAAACCCGGCAATGCCATAGATCAGAGGCGAGGCGCTGAAGATCTGCGTCGTCATGACGAATAATGCGAACTTTATATGTCTCTCAGCAGGGGTGTAGGCTAAGCCTTAAGCAAGAGTTCGTAATGGTCTATTTGGGCGAGTCGCTCTTGCAGGAGGTGCCTCTACCCTTGCTGGAGCAAATTTTAATCTTTGGCCGATCCCAGGTCACCACAGACGTAGTGAGAGCGTGCCTGAGGCGGAATATTCCTATTGCCTATCTCTCCCGGCTAGGCTATTGCTATGGTCGCCTTGTTCCTATAGAGAGGGGGTACCGCCGCTTAGCTCATTTGCAACAGGCGCTCCCTGAAGAATGGCGATTGCAAACGGCAGCCCAGATGGTGCAAGCCAAGCTTCTCAATAGCCGAGTGCTGCTGATGAGACAGCTCAGGCAGCGCCCCACTGAAACAGGGGATCTGACCCTGCGCAGTCTGGAACATTTGGCTGCTCAAGCTCTTGAGGCCAAGTCTCTAGATCAATTGCGGGGCATTGAAGGAGCGGCTGCGGCTCTGTATTTCCCGGAATTGGGAAATTGCCTTCAGCAAAGGGGCTTTGTTTTGCTTAACCGCACTCGACAGCCGCCCACTAACCCGGTTAATGCCATGCTCAGCTTTGGCTACATGGTGCTCTGGAACCATCTATTAACCCTGATTGAGCTGCAAGATTTGGATCCCTATCAGGGTTGCTTGCACGCTAGCAGTGAACGCCATGCTGCTCTGGTTTCGGACTTACTGGAAGAATTTCGGGCGCCTATTGTAGATTCAATAGTCCTCTGGCTGATCAACAAGGGCATTATGAACATCGAAGAAGACTTTGAGTATCGCGATGGTGGCTGTTTTCTAAGTGATAGTGGCAGGAAAAAGTACCTTACAGCTTTCATCCAAAGAATGGAGGGATCCATCCAGACCCCTGACGGAGATCAACCCCGCTGGGATCTGCTAACGCAGCAAGTTAAAAAGTTTAAGCAATCCGTCTATAATCCTCAAGATTTGTACCAGCCCTACCGGATTCGCTGATGTTTCTTTATGTTGTTACCTACGATACTCCCTGCGACAAGCGACGCAAGAAAATTGCCGACCTGCTAGAAGGCTACGGCAAGCGCGTGCAATACAGCGTGTTTGAGTGCGTCCTCGACAAAGACAAGTTCGAGGAGCTCAAACTGCGGCTCCGCAAGAAGATCAAGCCCGAGGAAGACAGCGTCCGCTTCTATCCGCTCACTAGCTATGTCCTCGCCCAGGTGGAAATCTGGGGTGGGCCTGCCCTGACTGCACCCCCCAGCTCGGTCATTGTGTAGCTCAGGCAAGTCTGATACATTTACGCTGAACACTGCTGAACATCACTGTTCAACTATGCAGCGATAGCATTCTGTTTGTTTCCAAACAGAATGGCGGTATCCCGCAAAGCTTTGAGTAGAATACCCAAAGCGCAGTTTCCGTGTCGTCTTACTACCAATTTTCTGCTTTGCTTTGGCTACCATGTTGGCAGACTCGAAAGTAAACAGAAAGATCAACTGGTAGTAATCCGTACTGAACATACTATACATTATTTTCAGTATAGTTGAGCTTATTATTGACTAGAGTCATGCTCTTCCTACTTAAGCACTCGGTGTTTCCAAAAGCACACTCAAACGGTATCAACGCCTGCGCGAGCGATCCGCCAAAAGCCGCAAAGGCCGATTCTTTCGTCCGATCCCTCGACGCCTTGCGCCACAAGGCTTTCCGGCCCCAGAGCCCCCTCGCCAGCACCCTTTTTGCCGACTTTTTTCCGGATCCCTCGCAAATGGGTCTTGCATTCCTTGCCCTGCTTGGGTTTAAATAGGGGTGGAGGGGATCCCTAGAAATTGGAAACGCCTGCCCGAGAGGGAGGCTTTCTGATTTCTCCTGCCCGAGAGGGGGGCTTCCCGGCCCGCAGTGGAGCCGTTAATCCACTGTTTGGGTGAATCCCTGATGCAGGGCTCTGGACCAACCCTGAATCTGGGAGGAACCCCAAGCCGACGGAGCCTGGTCCACTCCGTCGGTGAGGAGAGAAAGCCCCCTCCACCTTCTCTTCTTTTTTATTTTTATGTATACTGGTTTATTTTTATGTATACTGGTTCCCCCTTCGGGGGGATCCCTAGAAATTGGAAACTTGGTTAAACGTGTCGCCAGGGGAGCAACCGAACTAGACACACTTCTCAAAAGGAGCCTACAATGTCTAAGCGCATTATTTGGACTCCGGACGAGTGGCTCGAAGCAGCGAAAGCTGCATTTGAGTCTGCGTTCGTCGATTCCTACAACGAAGAAAAGCCGGTGGCTCCGGCTCAACCAAAGCCAACTCCTGTTTTGTTGCCCAAGCCTGTGCGGGTTCCAAACCGTGCGGGTAAGGGTGCAAGTGTGACGATAGCCCAGATCCGCAAGGCTCAAGTTCCCCCTTCGGGGGGATCCCTAGAAATTGGAAACCTTGAAAACAGCACCTTCACTGATTAGCCTCACCCCTGCGTTCCCCCTTCGGGGGGATCCCTAGAAATTGGAAACGACAACAGGTTTGCCGGGAATGCGAGAGTAAACGACGGACAGTTCCCCCTTCGGGGGGATCCCTGGAAATTGGAAACGAGACACCCGGACGGCATACCTCAGAAGCGAGGGAACGTTCCCCCTTCGGGGGGATCCCTAGAAATTGGAAACGTCTGGGCTGACCGTGCGTGAGGGCGTGGACTTGTTTATTGTTCCCCCTTCGGGGGGATCCCTAGAAATTGGAAACGTTTTAATTCAGGCTAGGTGTTACACTAGATTCCCAAGTTCCCCCTTCGGGGGGATCCCTAGAAATTGGAAACTCTAATTTTGGATTCCGGTGTGTGACCGGAACTCCTTGTTCCCCCTTCGGGGGGATCCCTAGAAATTGGAAACACTTCACCGAGAGTTGGGTGTTGGAGTTTGGCAACCGTTCCCCCTTCGGGGGGATCCCTAGAAATTGGAAACTAGAAGAACGGGAGTTGGTCTTTCGACCTTCTCCTGTTCCCCCTTCGGGGGGATCCCTAGAAATTGGAAACTCCCACTCGTCGAGTGCAAACATGCCAACGTAGTCCTGTTCCCCCTTCGGGGGGATCCCTAGAAATTGGAAACAAAATGTCCTGCATAGGCTGTGGTAAACCGTTATTTAGTTCCCCCTTCGGGGGGATCCCTAGAAATTGGAAACGGTGTTCTTCTCAAAGTTCCAGTAATACTGTTTGTTGTTCCCCCTTCGGGGGGATCCCTAGAAATTGGAAACCCCAAACCTCTGCGGCGATTATCCACCGGTTTTGGTGTTCCCCCTTCGGGGGGATCCCTAGAAATTGGAAACTTCTGTTTCTCACTTGAGCACGCTGTTGAGGGATCCGTTCCCCCTTCGGGGGGATCCCTAGAAATTGGAAACTTCTGTTTCTCACTTGAGCACGCTGTTGAGGGATCCGTTCCCCCTTCGGGGGGATCCCTAGAAATTGGAAACTTAGCTTTATCGTTTACTCTTCGTACTCCTGAACGAGAGGTTCCCCCTTCGGGGGGATCCCTAGAAATTGGAAACTAGAGAAGAGTTTCTCCCACCCAGTCTCTGCAATCACCCAAGTTCCCCCTTCGGGGGGATCCCTAGAAATTGGAAACAATGACTGAAACCTGCCTAAAAATAAAAAAGGCTGCCGTTCCCCCTTCGGGGGGATCCCTAGAAATTGGAAACTAGGCTTCGCGTGCGCTCTCACCCCAGAACATCGAGTTCCCCCTTCGGGGGGATCCCTAGAAATTGGAAACGAAGCCCAAAGCCTGCAAAACCTCTGCAAACCTCCCTGTTCCCCCTTCGGGGGGATCCCTAGAAATTGGAAACATTGAGCATTACCTGCTCAAGCTTATTGAGTTCTTCAGGAAGAGTTCCCCCTTCGGGGGGATCCCTAGAAATTGGAAACTCCCTCTGCGGGCCTTAAATGGCCCAGGAAGGTTTCTGGAAGTTCCCCCTTCGGGGGGATCCCTAGAAATTGGAAACGAGGGAGATCGGGTTTAGCGGTTGTTAACCCATTCAAGTTCCCCCTTCGGGGGGATCCCTAGAAATTGGAAACGTGTCCCGCCCATAACGGCCCAACCGGGCACGTACTTGTTCCCCCTTCGGGGGGATCCCTAGAAATTGGAAACACCAATGCCCGAGAGGGGTTGGGGGAGGGTGGTATGAGAGTGTGAAGTTCCCCCTTCGGGGGGATCCCTAGAAATTGGAAACTCCCCAAGTACCCAACTGTCATAGTCGGGAAGGTAGTAATACGTTCCCCCTTCGGGGGGATCCCTAGAAATTGGAAACCTACCAAAATTGGTTGGTTGTGCACATCCAGTTCCTCGATAGCTGTTCCCCCTTCGGGGGGATCCCTAGAAATTGGAAACTGCTCGGTGGACGCTCCACTGGTGTCCCGGGTAGGTGGTTCCCCCTTCGGGGGGATCCCTAGAAATTGGAAACCGAATGGCCGCTTTCACGGCTGCCGGGTCTTTTTCATGTTCCCCCTTCGGGGGGATCCCTAGAAATTGGAAACCTCTCAGGAACTGTTCCATCAGTGATTACTAATTCCTCTCCTCGATGTTCCCCCTTCGGGGGGATCCCTAGAAATTGGAAACCTCTCAGGAACTGTTCCATCAGTGATTACTAATTCCTCTCCTCGATGTTCCCCCTTCGGGGGGATCCCTAGAAATTGGAAACTGTAGGATTGCCTATCCTACGGTAGGTTTGGTTTTCTGTTCCCCCTTCGGGGGGATCCCTAGAAATTGGAAACATGAGGTTGCTCTTGGCCTTAACATCGGGGTCAACAGTTCCCCCTTCGGGGGGATCCCTAGAAATTGGAAACGTGAGCACATGTCGATGTAGTCGCTCAAATTGTTGAATGTTCCCCCTTCGGGGGGATCCCTAGAAATTGGAAACGATAACTAACCTCCTCCCCCTAACCCCCCACTACACAGTTCCCCCTTCGGGGGGATCCCTAGAAATTGGAAACTGAGCAGGAGACAACTTCAGTGCGTTCTTAATTGGAAGTTCCCCCTTCGGGGGGATCCCTAGAAATTGGAAACCCTATAGCCACAAAAAATCCCCCGCCAATAAGGCGGGGTTTTTCCTTCGGGGGGATCTATAGAATTGGAAACCTAGGGATCCCCAGTTGGAAAGAAATTGGAAACAGAGAAAAGATTAGAGTAAAGCCGGTGCTGCTCGGCAGAGGCCAGGCAGCGCTGTTGGTGCTCAGGCCACTCCTGGAGGGCTAGTTTTTGTTGTTCCTGGAGAAGGGTTTGTAGGTCTGAGTCTGCAGGCAGCTCGCCTTGCAAAACCTGCAAATCGTTAAAGCGGCCCAGTTGATCCTGCAAGCACTTCAGGGTTGCTATCCAATCTTGCATGGTTTCCCCGTAAAAGGGCGCAAAAAACTCCACCTGATAGCGGAGTCGTTTGGTGGCCTTGCGCAGCTCGTGCAGTTGCTCAGCTTGGGCTTCCGTTGCGGGGAAAGCAGGGATCCGCCAGCCTGGCTGCAGCAGCCACTGGGCCAGCAGGGGAGTCAGCAAGTGGGGCAAGCTTTCCGGCAGAGGCAGCTCCGCCTGGGGCTTATAGCGGGGGTGAGCCAGCCACTGCTCGCAGGCAGCTTGAAACGCCAGGAAGTCAGCATCTTCAAGAATGCGGCGGGAGCGTTTCTCGGCTTGGGTTCGACGTTGCTGCAGATCTTGTTTTAGCTTCTCCAGTTCTGCCTGCTGGGCTGCCGGGATCCCTTCCCAGCAAGGTTCCTGCAGGATTTCCAGCAGCACGTCCAGATCCCGCTGCTTGCCCAAAGCACTGGCCAGCTTTTGCAGGCGTTTGGGCTTGAGAGGCTTGGGCAGCCGGACGGATCCCTGAAATACCTGCACCCAGGTGCCAATACGGCGCAGGGTCACCCGGATTTGGTGGAGAGATTCTGCCGCTTCTGGATGCTGGGTCAGAACTCGCTTTACGTGTTTCTGCAGCCGCTGCCATTGCTGGCTCAACAGCTGGTGGGCCCAGGCGGCCACGGTTGGCAAGGGCGCAGATGAGGGCAAGGTCAAGTGCAAGGACTCCGTCCCGCTGACGCGAAAGGACTCCGTCCCGCTGACGCGAAAGGACTCCGTCCCGCTGACGCGATCGGTTTTCAGCTCAGCAGCAACAGCGTCCACAGCCAGTCTCCTCTACCCAAAACGAGAACCAAGAGGGCAGCAGGCTCTTTTCACATAGGTCATCCAGCCTAGCTTGAGGTTACCCCCGCCTCTTCCCTTTTAACCTAATCTTAACCTTGGTAAACCGAGCAGGCTGTGGCCAGGGAAACTGTCGCGAGCTTTGGCCTGTCGCGCCATTCCCGTCAGCGGAACAGAGCATGACTCTAGTCAATAATAAGCTCAACTATACTGAAAATAATGTATAATATGTTCAGTACGGATTACTACCAGTTGATCTTTCTGTTTACTTTCGAGTCTGCCAACATGGTAGCCAAAGCAAAGCAGAAAATTGGTAGTAAGACGACACGGAAACTGCGCTTTGGGTATTCTACTCAAAGCTTTGCGGGATACCGCCATTCTGGTTGGAAACAAACAGAATGCTATCGCTGCATAGTTGAACAGTGATGTTCAGCAATGTTCAGCGTAAATGTATCAGTCTAGGGCTCCCGGCCTGCTGTCGCAAGTGGTAGGCGGGGTTCGACCACTGACCAGAGGCGGGCAGCCACCTCTGCCGGGGATCCCTGGGCTGAAATGCGGACAATCCGCTGTGGTTCTGCGGCAGCCAGGGTTTCGAATCCGCAGTAAACCCGCCGGTGGAACTCTAGGCCTTCTTGCTCGTTAGTGCTCTGCACCGCTAGCTCAACTGCGCCAGAAGAACGGGAGCGAGCCCGTTCTAGCCCCACCTCGGGGGGCAGATCCAGCCACAGGGTGAGATCCGGCTGTAGCCCGTCGGTGACCCATCGGTTGAGCTGCCGGATCAGATCCAGATCTATGCCCCGGCCATAGCCTTGATAGGCCAAGGTGGAATCGGTAAAGCGATCACAAACGACCACCTGCCCTGCCGCCAGAGCCGGCGCGATGACTTTGCTCACGTGTTCAGCCCGATCCGCCGCGTACAGGAGCAACTCCGCCAGAGGGCTAAAGGGATCCCCGTGCAGCAACAGCTCCCGCAGCGTTTTGCCCAGCGCCGTGCCCCCCGGCTCGCGGGTACACAGGCAAGCGTAGCCTTCTTGGCGCAGCCGCTCAACCAAGAGGGCCTGTTGGGTGGTTTTGCCCACCCCTTCCCCGCCTTCTAGGGTGATGAACACACCGTCGTCCTGATACATTCACGCTGAACTCTCCTGAACATGGTTCAGGAAAGAAGCGATCGCATCCTGCCTATCTCTGTTCGCGTCAGCGGGACGGAGTCCAAACAGGAAGGCGGTATCCCGCAAAGCCCTGAGGAATACCCCCCGAGCGCTTTCCCCCTTCACTTCCCGGCAACCGTTGCGGTGGACTCAAGGATCAGGGGGAAACTTGGTCTACTATATCCCTCTCAATGACTTTTGCCAAACCGCCTAAAGCTCAGTAAATTCAGCAAAGTTCAGGGTTTCGGGGGTTAGAGGCATGCTCTGCAGGAGGGTTAGCGCAGGTTGAGTTGGGGCTGCAAATTAAAGGAGTGCCCCGGCACCACCACGTAGACGTCGGGGATGTTGGTGGGCTCCAGGCTTTGCAGGGCTAACCCTTCGATGTTGGAGCGCAGGGCGTTGTTGATGGTGGCTTCCAGTTGGGATAAAACCTGCGCCTCGTTGCCCTGAGCGGCCAAGCCAGGAAACTGGCTGTACACGGCGCGCGCCAAGCTGCTGGCCAAGGGGAGCTGGATCAGGGTGAGGTTGGATCCCCCCAGCTGGGGGCCCAAGGTGTTGGCCCGGCCGCGGATGCCCAAAGCTTGGAGGGCATTGGCCGTTTGGCTGACAGGGATGGTGCAAGTATCCATCTTGTAAACGGGCACTGAGGCCATGGTCAGAGCAGAAACGCTGGTCAGTTGCACCACAGTAAAGGAGGCAGTGCCGTTATAGGCAAAGCAAAAATCGCGAAAGGCTGCGGGCACATTGGCAGCGCGGATGGGGCGCTCATCGTCAAAGCCGCCCGACTCGGCGAAGATGTTGCGGATAGCGAATCCCCCGAAGAAGGCCAGCAGGGCCACCACCAGCAGGATCGTCAGATCGGAGGAGGAGACCCCCCCGCTGGAGCTGCCGCCTCGCCCACCACCGCCATATCCCCCACCGCCAACATAGCCGGAGGTGTAGCCGTAAGGAGCGGAACGGCTGTAGTCACTGCGGTAGCCGGATTCCCCAAGGACTCCGTCCCGCTTACGCGAGCGGCCAGCAAAGGACTCCGTCCCGCTACCGCGAAAGGCAGAGGAACGGGCGGATCCGTCGTAACCTCGGCTGCCGGAGACAGAACGGCGGGGAACTAGCGCTTGCCCAGGGCGCTCACCGGCTCCTCCTGCAGCGGCTTTCTGCCCCCCCTTTTCGCTGTCAACACGAGACCCCTCGTCTCGGCCAGTCTGGGGGGAGCGGTTGGAAGGGCGAGAAGTGGCCCCTTGCGCGGACTCCCTGTAGCTATCCCGCCCATTCTCCAAGGACTCCGTCCCGCTACCGCGAACGTCCAGCCAATCCTCTGCGCCTGCAAAGGTTGAGCCCTCTTCCGGCAAAGGGGGTGGAGAACGACGACCTTGCCGCTCCCTTCCTTCACCAGAGTTTGCAACCGAGGAGACCGCGGCTTCCTCACCGGCAGAATCTGGAGCATAGCGGCTGGGATCGGGGGCAGCAGTCCGTTCCGCTGCTGCAATGGGATCTCGATCCTCAAACTCAGAAAAACCCATAGTTCTTCGAGCGCTCCCCTCAGCTGCCAAGGCAAGACGGCTTTCAATTTCACTCCCCCGAAGGGAAGGGACTATTGTATCCTAGCAGCTCCCCGGCCAGGACATCGGATGCTATTCCTGGGATCCAAGCCAGCCCATACGCTTCTCCAGGAGAGGCAACTGCGCTTTCAAGGCGCGCAAGGCTCGGCCTCGGTGGCCGATGGCCTCTTTTTGAGCTGGGCTCATTTCGGCAAAGGTTAGCCCCACTTCGGGCACCCAAAACAGCGGGTCATAGCCAAACCCCCCCTCTCCCCGCGGCTGGGTCAAGATCTCTCCTGAGCATACCCCTTCCACCAGGGCATGCACTACACCTTGGGGATCCACCAGGGCGATGGCGCAGTGAAAGGTGGCTCGGCGATTTGGGATCCCTTCCATTTCCCTGAGCAACCGCTCGATGCGGGCAGCATCGTTGGGGGCATAGCGAGCCGAGCGGATCCCAGGGGCACCGCCAAGGGCTTCTACCGCTAGGCCGGAATCGTCGGCAATGGCCCACTCCCCCAGAGACTTGGCCACGGCTCTGGCTTTGAGAAGGGCATTTTCGGCAAAGGTGGTGCCGGTTTCTTCCACCTCAATTTCTGAGGGCATGCGGCGCAGCTCCCAAGCAGGGGCATGGGCCTGGAAAAAGGCATTGAACTCGCGCCATTTGCCGGGGCTACTGCTGGCCAAGATCAAAGGACGGGTCATGGAAGGTTCCTACGAATCGTATGGATGTAGCGGAAAGCTGAGGAGGCGGAAGGCTGTCCAAGGGCTTCCTGCCTAATGGATCTCGAGAACCATGTTGTGCAGGGCTGTGTTGATCACCAGGGTGGATCCCCATCGCTCTACCTTGCCCCCATCCCAGTGCATGTGTCCGCAGATGTAGTAGCGGGGCTGCACCTGTTCCAAAAGGGGGCGCAAGGTGGGTGTGCGACGGTGATACCACTTCCCGCCTTCATCCAAAAAGCCTCGCGGCGGAGCGTGGGTCAGCAGCAGGTCAATGGGCCGGGGGGGCTGACTGTAGAGGGTGAGCAGCTCCTGCAAATGGGCGGAGGTCAGAGACCAGCTCCAGCCACAGGGGGGAGTCCAGGGTACAGCCAAAACCTGTAACCCCAGCCACTCAAAGCAGCAGGACTGGGTGATGGCCCGTCCCCAACGGCCAACCAGCAAATCCAAAACTGAAGCCGCCGGATCGTGGTTGCCAGGTAAAAAGAGCCAGGGTTTGCCCAGGCTCTCCACTGCCGCCAAAAAGGATTGCAGATGAACCACCTCTGCTTGGGCTGCCGGATGAAAGCCCTGGGTGGCCTTGCGGGAAGGTTTGCCGGCCTTGGAACAGAAATCCCCGCAGTTGATGTAAGCATCCACCTCCGGCAGATGGGCAAGGGCCTGCCGGATCAGCCGAGGGCTGCCGTGGTAGTCGGAGCCGAGCAGCAGCTTAATCCCCATGAGAATCAGCCGCAGAAGAATCCAGGTGGGATCCCTGAAGCAGGGCGGCAACCTGCTGCCAGGAGCTGCTGTACCAAGCTTGCTGGGCTTCCAGTTCTTCGTCGAGGGATCCCGTGGGGCCAAAATCCGGGCAGGCATACCCCAGAGAGCGTAATCCTGCCACCAACACTGCCGGAGACAGCCACCACTGCTGGGCCAAGCGCAGCAGATCCACCTGGCTGCGGGTTTGCAGGTATTGGCGGAGCTGGCGTTGCAAGCTGGCAGCGGAGGGCAGGGGCACCGCTTGCTGATGGACGGCAATCAACAGCTCGCTGCTGGGGGTGCAACAGAGCAGCCACTTGAGGTGATCCAGAGAAGGGGGCCAGCTCCACAGCCAGAGTTGATCATAGCGGTGGCCGGCTTGGGGACGGTCGTAGTGGAGAGTCAGGTACCGCCGTTCGCGATAGCGGGCCGTAGGCCTTGAAGACAAGACCAGCGAGGGGCGGCGGAAGCCGTAGAACAGGATGGTTCCCTGCGCCTGAGGCCAGAGGACAGAAAATCGGTCTACAGCTTGCCAACGCAAAGGCTGGGTGGGCTGGGGGGTGGGGCGCCAGATCAACAGAGGTGAGGGCTCTGTCCCCCTCTGGGAGCCAGTCGAGGGCTTAGAGTTGGGCATGGGAGGAGTGGCATCCAGAGAGGCGGGGGAGATGGGAGACTTGCTCCCATCAGGGGTGCGGGGCGCTGTTTTCTCGAGAGGGGGGTTGCCGGCAGTGGCAGCCTCTTGGGCAGGTTGGATCCCGAGAATTTCCAGCTCCAGTTGGGTTTCTCCCTGCCATGTTTTGGCCTTGAGCGTGTAGGCTACATCAACTCGCTCCGGCAGCGGATGGGTTTCCGCTCCCCGCCAACGGATGGCCCAGAGGGGGCGCTGTGGCCTCGGGTTTGTGCTCCCCACCAACGCATCGGTGATGCTGGCCACTCCGCGGTCATCACTAGGGGTTTTGGCGGCTGAGTCGCTCCTGCCCGGACAAGAGGACTCCGTCCGAGTAGCACGTAACCCATGGGAGCGTTGCGTAGGGAGAGCAGGATCCCGGAGCAGCAGCTTCAGGTGGCCGGGAACTGGGCCAAATCGCTGCTGTTGCAGAACCTGCAGGTTGCGGCTGCAGAAGACCGGCTCAGGATTGCCGATGCCACAGGGCTGCAGATGCTGGAGCTCTCGATAGAGGTCAAGGGTGAGATCTGACAGCGACACTTCGGCATCGATTTGCACCAGCGGCTGGATCTGCTCCGGCTGCAATTGCTGTTGGGCAAACTGCCGCAACCGTTCTTCAAAAAAAGGCCAGTCTTCTGCTCTCAGGCTAAATCCCCCAGCAGCGGGGTGGCCGCCGTGCTTGGTGAACAGATCCTTGCAAAACTCCAACGCTTGAAACACGTCAAACTCGGGGATCCCCTGCCGCGCCGAGCCACTGATCTCCCCTTGCCGCGACTGGCTGCCGATGAACACCGGACAGCCAAAACGCTCTGCCAACCGCGAGGCCACAATGCCGATCACCCCTTTATGCCATTTCTGCTGAGGGGATCCCAAAATTGTTAACACCCGCTCCTGTTGCAGATCTCGGCCTTGCTGGGCAATTTGCTCGAGGGCTTCTGCCTCGATGCGCCCGCACATCTGCTGCCGCACCTGGTTGAGCTGTTCGCAGCGGCGGGCCAGCTTCTCTGCCTGCTGGCGATCGTCGGTGGTCAGCAACTGGATCCCCATTCTCGCCCGGCCAATTCGCCCAACGGCGTTGATGCGGGGCCCCAGGCCAAACCCAATCCACTCAGGCCGCAGCCCCTCCAGGGATCCCTGCATGCCCATCACCTGCAGAAGGGCGCGGATCCCTGCCACCTGGGAGGTGGGCAAGAGGTGCAGCCCCTGCCGCACCCAAAGGCGGTTAACCCCCGTCAGCGGCGCCAGATCGGCAATGGTGCCCACAGTAAACAGTTCCAGGGCCACCCGCTGCAGATGGCCATCACCACGGCGCTCGGCCAGCGCTTGGGCCAGGAGGTAGGCAACTCCCACCCCGGCCATCCCCCGATAGGGGGAAGAGAGCGGGAGCTGCTTGGGATTGAGGATGGCATCGGCAGGGGGCAACTGGGGCGGCAAATCGTGGTGATCCGTCACGATTACCGTCAAGCCCAGAGCTTTGGCCAGTTGGATGGGCTCGTGGGCGGAGATGCCGTTGTCCACGGTGAGAATGAGGCGCACCCCCTCTCGGTGAAGCTCTTGCACCATGCGGCTGTTGAGGCCATAGCCCTCCGTCATGCGGCTGGGGATGCGGTAATGCACTGGAGCGTCCCGCAAAGCCCGCAGCAGCAGGGCCGTGCTGGTCATGCCGTCGGCATCGTAGTCGCCGCAAATGGCGATGGGCTCTTGTCGGCGAATCGCCCCGTCCAGCAAGTCCACCGCCAGGGGCAAATCGGCAAAATCCTGACTGGGTGGAGGCAGGTGGGCGGGATCCGGCTGCAGGTACTGCTGCACGGCAGCAGGGCTGGAGAGCCCGCGATTGAGTAAGATCTGAGCCAATATGGGCGAGATCCCCACTGCCTCGGCCAAGCTCTGGGCAGTCAACTTGTCCACAGGATGAAACAGCCAGCGTTGAGCAGGGATCCCGGCCATAGGGAAGGGTGGGGCATGGATGGGGACAGGGGGTAGGCAGTGCTACAGTTGGCATGTGGGCTATCCTTTTGACGTTAACCCAAAACGCTCCTCTGCTCTTCCCTGCTGTCGATGTATTCTCTACTGCTTACCTATGGCCTTAACCCGCTGACAGGCTTAAAGCTGTTGGTCAAGTCCTCTGAGCAGACCTCTCTGTGGACACTGGCCCAGCAGCTTTGGGGCCGCCCCGGATCTCGGCGACGCAGGCCGCGCCTACAAATCTCGTTAGGCCGCTTGGTGCCAGAGCAAACCGAGCACTTGTCCAAGTTGGAAGTGCTGCTGCGTCTGCGGTTTTTCATTGCCCTCGAAGCGGAAACTCCAGAGAGTGCTGCCCACCACTGTCGCGAACGGTTCTTGCTTCCTTCCGGCCAGGGATCCGCCATTCAGCTTGCCCGCTACACAGAGGGCTCGCAGCAGTACAAGACGGAGATCATCCGCTTTGCCCTGGGGGGATCCCGCACCCTTGTGGCGAGGACTCCATCCCGCCGCCGTCGCCTCTGAAACAAACTCCCCGACAAGCCATAGCGATAGAGTCTTGCCAGCCTATCTATACTGGAGATGCACTAGATCTGTGTTTCTCCCGTGAACCCAACTGGGCTGCATCTTTGCGGTGGCAGTGCGGAGCATTCTATCGGTGGTGGGCGGCATCTGCAAGCCCATCCCTGGCACAGCCTTGCCCAAACTTCGGCTTACGCTAGCTTTGAGTTGTCCTTCCCGCAAGGGGGTGAACTGCGAGCTCTGGCACTGTGGGGGATCCCCGCAGGCCCAGGCAAAGACTCCATCCCGGATGCAGAGGTTTGAGTTGCCGCCAATCCCGCCAGAGGAGATGGATCCCATGTGCAACACCCGTCAGGACTACGGCTGGCTGAAATGCTCCGTACCCCTGTTGCCAGCGCGACCGATCCTCTTTGCCGGATCCCTGGCGGCCTTTGCCCTTGTGCTCCACGCCGTTAATGGGAACGTCCTGCCGGCTGCTTTGGCCCTGACCCGTTACCAAGTGCATGTACTGGCGGATGGGGCGGCGGAGTTGGCTCAGGTGCGCACCCAGGTGCCGGATGCCTATTTTGTGCAAGGGGATGGGCAGGTTTTCATTCTGGCGGGGACGTTCATCAACCGTAGCCATGCTCAACGCCGTCAGGCCGACTTGGAACGGCTGGGGTTATCGGTGCGGGTGGTGAGCCGCCAAGAGACGGATCCCCCTCTGCCCCCTGCTTTTCCTGCCCAAGCAGCACCCAGCCGCCCTGCTGCCAGCTCAAAAGCCTCTGTGCCGCCGACGCCAACCGCTCCGCCCTTGGATCCCCAGCGTCCCTTTGCCACCCACGTGCCCAACCCCACCGGTGATCCCCGTTTGGAAGAACGGGTGCGCCGCTTCTTTCCAGGAGCCACTGTGGTGCAGTACCGCGGCCAGGTTGCTTTGCAAACGGGAACCTTCTCCCGCCTGTCGTTGGCCCAGGATCAAGCCCGCTGGCTAACCGCTCAGGGGTTGCCGGCAGTGGCGGTGTCGCTGGTAGGAGAAAATGCGGGCCAGGATCCCATCTCCAACCCAGCACAAGGAGAGCGCTATTGGGTGTTGGTGGCCGATCCCACCGGGGAGAAATGGCCTGTGCTAAAACAACTCCTAGAGGGATCCCTGCCCTTGATCTACGATGACCTGCGGGTGGTGCGCACAGGTGGGTTTGCCGACCCTGCTGCTGCCGCCGAGCAGGTGCGTTACTTGGCCGGCCAAGGCTATGAAGCGGGGATCTTCCCCGCCGATCTGCGCCGCTCTCAGCCTCTTTTGCAAGCGGATCCCGTCTCCTCCTCGCCTGCCCAGGCTGTTCCTCCTGGGGAAGAAGGTGGCAGCGGATTTTGGGTGGTGGTGCCGGCTGGGGAAGAGGCCCTACCCAAGCTGCAACAGTTTGCCCCTGATGCCTTCCTGCGGGGCTCAGTGATTCAGGTGGGCACCTACCGGCAACGGGCCAACGCCGAACAGGCGCGGCGCTCTCTGGCCGAAGCAGGGTTCGATGCCCGCATCCTGCCCGTGGAGTAGCCAAGAGCCACTTCCGCCATAAACGCTCTCCTCCTTCCCTGCCGTTGGGGATCCCCATTCGGCCCAAATGGCGACTTGGGTGAGTTTCTGCTTTTGACATACTCCCCACCCTACTGGCTTGTCAAAGCCTACAGCCCGCTTGGGCGAATAGAGCGGTTGACTACCCTGCCACTGCCCTGAGCCTACCGTAAAGCCCTCCTCAAGGACGGAGCGTTTGGGCAACTGGGCGAGGCTGGTAAGAAGGATAGGCCAGCCGTTGCACCACCTGTTTGCAATACACCACCTGTTTCAATAGCAGTGCGGAGCATTTTTCCTAGAGGGCTTGCTTAGCCTGCTGCAGCGTCTGCTCAAACACCTCCAGCGGCTGCGCACCGGAGAAGGCAATGCCGTTCAAGATGAAATGGGGAGTGCCACCGATGCCCAGTTGAGAGGCCAAGTCAATATCTCGCTGAATGGCGCGTTCTGCCGCCCGACTGCGCCGATCCCGATTGAATTTTTCTATATTCAGGCCCAGCTTCTCAGCAGTGGCCACATAAAACCCATCCCCAAGCTGAGATTGGTTGGCAAACAGCTCGTCGTGAAACTCCCAGAACTTACCTTGACGTTGGGCGGCCCAAGCAGCCCGGGCAGCCGACATCGCTTCTGGGTGGATGCTGGTCAGGGGCAGGTGCTTGTACACCAAGGTCACCTCATCCCCGTGGTCGGCCATGAACTGCTTGAGGGTGCTGTGGGCGCGGGCGCAGAAGGGGCATTGAAAATCGGAGAACTCCACCAACACTAACCGCAGAGCGTCGGATCCCAGTCGAGGGGAATCTCCGATGACGGCGCGTGGGTCCTCCCGCAGTTGACGGCCAAATTCTTCCGCCAGCCGCTGCTGTTGTTGCTGCTGCTCCTGGTACTGTCGCTGCTGGTATTCCTGTACGGCCTCCAGAATCACCTGGGGGTTCTTTCGAATGATCTGCAGCACCTGCTCTTCCAAATCTGCCGGGGCAGCCGCCGCCGCTGGTAGGAAAACCGGAGCTCCACTTCCCACTCCCAGCAGAACCGTCAGCCCGAACAAAAGTCCAGCCCGGGCCAAGCTCCGCCCCCAAGCGCGAAAAATCCTCACCAGCCTATGCATCCCAACCCCCCTCTCAAACATGCCTAGAGCCGTCGCAACTCACCCAGCCTACCGTCAGATCCCAACAGTGTCTATCACTCGTTCGGGGGGGTTAGGAATTGGTGACCTGCAGAAGCTGCTCCTTGATCCGCTGCAACTGGCTGGCCCAGCGGGGATCCGGCTCAGAGGCTGCCTCACTTTCGGCGACGACGGTGGAGCGCCCACCCTTATTGCCGCGCTGGCGTTGCTTTTTGCTGGGGGCAGGGTTTTCTGCCGACTCTTTAGGGCCCTTGGCCTCAGAATCTCTGGACGGCCTGGAATCTTTGGAACCTCTGGACTCTTTGGATGAAGGCTCAGAGGTCGCTGTTTTGGATTCGCCTTCTTCCCCTCGGTCGCGCGGCTGGGCGAGCTCAATGCGCAAGTTGACATCCCCAAAGCTGTGGCCGTTGAACTTTTCGATGTACTGCTGCGCCTGCTCTTCGGTGTTCACCGTTACAAAGCCGAAGCCGCGGCATTTGCCTGTCTTCCGATCCCGGATCACCTTGGTGGAAATGACCTCACCGGCAGAGCGAAAGAGCTTCTCCAGTGCCTGACGATCCACCTCTTCCGGCAGATTTCCAACATACAGACGCACAGGCATGATCCAGCGAAGCTCCTAATCGAAATAACAAAAGGCCAAAATGCAAAGCGCTACATCTAGGGCGCTCAAGCCCATAACATCAAACCCGGAACCCGGTAGTCCATCGTCACACCATAGCGCGCCGCAAAGCGCAACCCTTGGCAATCACGAAGCTATTTTTTAATTTACCTCAACCTGGAGCCGCGAAGACGAGGAGAACGGTTTTTGTGAACGACTGCTTTGTACAGCCGGTTTGTACAGCCGGCTTTTGCAGCTAAGCTAAGCCGGTGTTGTTCAGGCGATCCCGATGTTGAAAAGGTCGGGCCTGGGGGCCCGTGTAGTCGGCTACAAGATGTCCTTGCCCTCGCAGTTGGTAGCGGTAGGTCACCAAGCCTTCTAAGCCCACCGGCCCGCGCGGCGGCAGTTTTTGGGTGCTGATGCCCACCTCCGCCCCGAAGCCATAGCGAAACCCGTCGGCAAAGCGGGTGGAAGCATTGTGAAAGACCCCTGCCGCATCCACTTCATCCAGAAATCGCCGGGCAGCAGCGGCATCCTCGGTTACAATCGCTTCGGTATGGCGGGATCCGTACTGCTGGATGTGGGCAATGGCCTCGTCAAGGGAGCCCACCACTTTAATAGAGAGGATCAAATCGGCATACTCGGTGCTCCAGTCGTCCTCGGTGGCCGGGATCAGATCGGGCACCAGCTCGCGGCAGAGGGGATCCCCCCGCAATTCCACCCCCTTTTCCCGCAGGGCCTTGACCGCTAGAGGTAAAAAGTGGGGGGCTATGGCCTTGTGGACCAACAGGGTCTCGATGGCATTGCAGGCAGCGGGGTACTGGGTTTTGCTGTCCACCGTCAGCTTGATCGCCATGTCCACATCCGCTGCCCGATCCACGTACAGGTGACACAGGCCATCGGCATGGCCCAATACCGGGATGCGGGTATTCTCCAGGATGTAGCGGACAAAGCTGCTGGAGCCGCGGGGGATGATCAGGTCTACCAGCCCCTCCAGTTGCAGTAGGGCCTTGACCTCGGCGCGGCTGGTGAGCAACTGCAGGGATCCCTGGGGGAACTCTGGGATCTGCTGCAGGCCCGCCTGAATGGCCGCCATCAACGCCTGACAGGAGAGCAAAGCTTCGGATCCCCCCTTGAGCAAGACGCTATTGCCGGTTTTCACCGCCAGGGCGGCAATTTGCACCAAAGCATCGGGCCGCGACTCGAAGATTACCCCCAGCACCCCCAAAGGGTAGGTGCGCCGTTCCAAGATCAGCCCCTCGTCCAGTTCCCGGATCAGCAAAGCTCGGCCCACCGGATCCCCCAGCCGGATCACCTGCCGCACTCCGGCCACCATATCTGCCAGTTTGTGGGCGTCCAGCTTCAGGCGAGCATAGGCAGATGCCGACAACTCCCCGGCTTTCACCATCTCTGCTGCCCGCTCCAAATCCGCCCGGTTGGCGGCCAAGATAGACTCTTGGTGCTCCACCAAGGCAGTGGCCATGGCCTCCAGAGCGGCATTCTTAATAGCCGTGGGCAAGGTGGCCGTGTGTTGGGCAGCAGCGCGGGCCAACTGCACTTGGGACAGCAGCGGGCGCTCTGAGGCAGATGCAAGCGAGCTGGGGCAATCGGTGGCAAGGGACATAGAGTCAGAAAGGGGGCAAAGTGCCCATTTGGAAGAAAAGGGTTGCGATGATAGGTTGTAACAAAGTTGTGTTGAACTGTGATCCTAGAAGCACCCCCGGCAGGGATCCCTATGCTAGGTTGGGCACAGTCGGTTGGGGTTATCTGTAGCCTACCAAAATCCGGATCCCACTTGCTGCCGCAGGGGAGCCCTTCATCGCTCTCGATGCTTCTAAGCTGAAGTTCGCATAGGGGAAGACCCTTGCTCGAAACCCGGTTCCCTGACAATTAGAGATCCACCTCTGGAGATCCACCTCGTCAACCTTGACTTTTAGCGCCTTCCAGGAGAGCCAATGAGAAAGCGTGGGTTTGTGGTTAGTGCAACGGCTGCAGTGATGACAGCGGTATCGCTGGTCGGCGTGCAGCTATCTATGCCGGGTTGGGCGGGGTTTCGCCGGGATCCCAAGGAAGTGGTGGACGAGGTTTGGCAAATTGTTAACCGGGAATACGTGGATCCGTCTTTTAATTCCCTGGATTGGGAAGCGGTGCGGCGAGATCTGCTCAGCCGAGAGTATGCCACCCGAGAAGATGCCTACGCGGCCATCCGGGAAGCCCTGAAGAAACTGAACGATCCCTACACCCGCTTTCTGGATCCGGATCAGTTTGCCAGCATGCAAATCGATACATCCGGCGAGCTGACCGGGGTGGGGATCACGCTGGGCATGGATCAAGAGACGAACGAGCTGGTGGTGATCTCCCCCATTGAAGGGTCTCCTGCCGACCGGGCCGGGATCAAATCCAAAGACGTGATTGTGCGCATCGACGACAAGTCCACCGAAGGCATGGACACCAACGCTGCGGTCAACCTCATTCGGGGCGAGCCGGGTACGCGGGTGCGGCTGACCATTCGCCGCGAGGGGGAAGGGCTAAAGGTGTTCGATTTGGTGCGGGAAAGAATTGAGCTGGCCACCGTGCGCTACGAGGTTCACGAGGAAAACGGCCTGCCCATTGGCTATATCCGGATTACCCAGTTTTCCGGCAACGCCGCCGAGAAGATGCGCCAAGCCATTCGCGAGCTGGAAAAACAAGGGGTAGCCGCCTACGTTCTGGATTTGCGCGCCAACCCAGGGGGGCTGCTCTACTCCAGCGCCGAGATTGCCCGCATGTGGATTAACCGGGGCAGCATTGTCTCGACGGTGAACCGCCAAGGGGAGCAGGATCGCCTGACGGCCAACAACACGGCCCTCACCGATAAACCTTTGGCCGTTTTGGTGGATGGTGGCTCGGCCAGCGCCAGCGAGATTCTGTCGGGGGCTCTGCAGGATAACCGTCGCGCCGTGATTGTCGGCACGCAAACTTTCGGCAAGGGCCTGGTGCAGTCGGTGCATCCCCTGTCCGATGGATCTGGGCTGGCGGTAACCATTGCCCGTTATCGCACTCCCAACGGTAATGACATCGACCACAAGGGCATTACCCCCGACATTTTGGTGGAATTGTCCGAGGAAGATCTGAAGCGGCTCAGCCAGAACCGAGAATTGGTGGCCACCCCAGCCGACCCACAGTATGCTGCTGCCATCCAGGCTCTGCAGGCTCAGATCTCTGCCCGTCGGCAACAGGCCCAGGAGGTCATTCGTTTCTCTTCACGTTAGCCGGTGTTGGGGGCGGTTTTGATGGGTCTCAGATCTGGCACTCCTGAGATTGGGGTTAAGCCGAGGCCCAAGCTATTTAAGACTATTAAGACTCTTCTCATTCGAGTTATTCGAGGAGTGTTGACCAGCGCTGGGCTGGGGATGCTTTTATTGTTTCTGTAGGTGGCGCGTAGCACAATGGCGGGGTCGAAGATCGCGGGATCCATAAACTTGGCCGGACGGGATCTGCTCAAGCTCAGCGACCTAACCCCGGCGGAGCTGTCGGCCCTGCTAGCCCAGGCGGCTGAGTTAAAGCGGGATCCCTATCGGGTGGAGCTGCGGGGTCGGGTGTTGGGGCTGTTGTTTCAGAAGGCTTCTACCCGCACCCGCGCCAGTTTTACGGCAGCCATGGCCCAGTGCGGGGGCAGCACCCTGGATCTGGTGCCGACAGTGATGCAGGTGAGCCGCGGCGAACCCCTGCAGGATACGGCCCGCGTCCTCTCCCGCTACCTGGATGTGATCGCCATTCGCACCTACGACCAGAAGGAGCTGGAAACCTTTGCCGAGTATGCCGATGTTCCGGTGATCAACGCCCTCACCGATCAGTTTCACCCCTGTCAGGTGTTGGCCGATCTGCTCACCATTCAGGAGAACTTTGGCCAACTGGCGGGACTGACCCTGGCCTATTGCGGCGATGGCAACAACGTTGCCCACTCCCTGCTGTTGGGCTGTGCCATGAGCGGGATCCACATCCGCGTCGCCACCCCCCCCGGTTACGAGCCGGATGCGGCAGTGGTGGAGCAAGCCCGCACTCTGGCCCAGGGATCCCAGGTGTTGGTGCTGCAGGATCCCCAGGAAGCCGTCTCTGGATCCCAGGTGGTCTATACCGACGTGTGGGCCAGCATGGGTCAAGAAGCTGAGGCCGAGGCCCGCAAGGCCACCTTTCTGCCCTACCAGGTCAATGCCGAGCTGCTGCAACAGGCAGATCCGCAAGCCATTGTGCTGCACTGCCTGCCGGCCCACCGGGAAGAGGAAATCACCACTGAAGTACTGGAGGGATCCCAGTCCCGCGTGTGGGATCAGGCGGAAAATCGCCTACATGTGCAAAAGGCACTCCTGATTCAGGTGCTGGGCCCAGGATAACAGTCTTTGGGGAGCCAGAGAGGGGCGTAGCGAACAGCTTTGCGGTCGTTGAGGATGGCCTCGTCGTGTTCCTCTGTCTCGTCAGGACTTGGTCCGAGGCCCAAATTAGCCCAGACCTAGCTACCGGCTATTGGCAGGACGGCGGGCTGCAATCGCCAAGCTGACATTGGGCACCCGCTGCAGGGTATCCATCACCTCCACCACCTTGCCGTGGGAGAGGGCCAAATCAGCGTTGATCACCACCAAGCGGCGCCCTTCAGCCGGCTTCTCGGCCAGGATGCGTTCCACTGCCGGGATCAGAGCAGAGATATCGGCAATCTTCTCCTGATTGACAGCAATCTGTCCTTCCGCCGTCAGGCTCACCGTTACATCCGGCTGCAGACGAACTTCAGCTGTAGTGGCATCCGGCAGGTTGACATCCAGAGCCTCGGAGCGGGTGAGCACCAGGCTGGCGATCACGAAAAACACCAGGATCGAGAAGATGACATCGATCAGGGGCACGATGTTGATCTCGCCAGCTCGGAAGTTCTCTTCGGGGATGCGCATAGGTTAGGAGGGCTCAAGCGAGGAGTAGGGGGGAAGGGTGGAGCTGCCACTGGGGCTAGATTGGGTGTAGGAATACTGGGAAAGCTGTTGGGCCTGCATCTCTTGCCGCTGCCGATGCAGCAGCTCCAGCATGCCGCCGTACTCTTGGATCTTAGAGAGTTGCCGCAGGTACAAAGAGCGGAAGACGTTGGAAATCAACAGGGTGGGAATAGCCACAATCAGTCCAAAGGCCGTCGAGTACAAGGCTTCGGCGATCCCTCGACCTACCCCCTGGGTATCGGTGCCGCCGATATCCCCCAGTTGAATGGAGCTGAGGATCTGGATGATGCCGGTGACGGTGCCCAACAAGCCCAAGAAGGGGGCAACGGTGATTACGGTGTCGAAGACAGTGTTGAAGCGCTTCAGCAGAGGCACTTCTGCCGCCAGGGCCGTTTCCAGAGCCAGCTTAAAATCTTCCGGGCTGGCCTCGTTCAGCTCCAACCCGGCCAAAAAGATGCGGGCAATCGGCAGATCGGCATTTTGCTCCAGCAAATACTGGGCAGCGCGCGGGTTGCGGCGGTACTGGCTCAGGGCTTGCTGCACCACCTCCTCCTGCCGATGGGTGATCTTCCACCAAAACAGCACCCGCTCAATGCAACAGGCCACTGAGAAGACCGAGAACGTCAACAGGGGGATGGAGTAATACCAACCCTGGATCATGAGCTGCAAGACTCTATCCATCGATCCTGATTCCCCCCTCCAAGCGGCAATTTACGCTCATCTTGTCATAGCACTTTCTCGGCAGGGCTGGGATCCCTTCTTGCGCGGCGAAGATTGCACCTTCTGGCAATTTTGCCCCCATGCCGGCTCTCATCTCGTCAATTGTCAATCCAGAGGGCATACTGGTTGCAACATTATTTTGGATCCCGAGGGCGTGAATTATGAAATTCAGACGCTGGTTGGGTCTTTGCTGCGCCGGCTTGATGGCATTGCTGTTGACGGCTTGCGGCAAGGGATCCGCCCCCTACGACAGCATCGTGGTCAATTTTGTAAACACGGCCACCCCCAGTCAGATTGCTGCTATCGCTAAAGAGTATCACTTGACGCTCCGCCCCAGCAGCGACAGCGCTTTTGCCCGCCAAGAAGCGATCTACCTGTTTGACGTGGATGCCGACCACCTGGGATCCACGCGGCGGCTGGTTAAGCGGCTCACCGACGAAGCCTTGATCGAGTATGCTCACCCCAACTATCAATTCCAGGCGGCTTTCGTGCCCAACGACCGCCTCTATCCCCAGCAATGGAACCTCAGGGCCATCCGCATGCCGGAAGCCTGGGACATCTCCCAAGGGGAAGGGGTGACGGTAGCCGTGGTGGACACGGGAGTAACACGAGTGCCGGATCTAGCCCAAACCCAATTTGTTAAGGGCTACGACTTTGTGGATGACGATGAGGATCCGGAAGACCTCAACGGCCACGGCACCCATGTGGCGGGAACCATCGCCCAATCCACCAACAATGTCTTGGGTGTAGCCGGCATCGCCTTCAAGGCCAAGATCATGCCGGTACGGGTGTTGGATGCCAATGGCTTTGGATCCCTGTCGGATGTGGTGGAAGGGATCCGCTATGCTGCCGACCACGGGGCTACGATCATCAACCTCAGCCTGGGTAGCCGCGCTTCTGCCCAACTGATGGAGGAGGCGGTGGCCTATGCCCACAGCAAGGGGGTGACGGTGATCGCAGCCGCTGGCAACGAAAACTCCAACCAGGTGAGCTACCCGGCCCGTTACCCGCATGTGATCGCTGTCTCGGCCACGGGGCCCAACGGGGAGAAAGCCCCCTACTCCAACTATGGGGTGGGGGTGGACATCTCTGCTCCCGGCGGAGCCAAAACGCCTGATCACCCCGAGTACGGCATTCTGCAGCAAACCATCAATCGTCGTAACCCCAACGAGCCGGTCTTTGCCTACTTCCAAGGCACCAGCATGGCCACTCCCCACGTAGCCGGTGTGGCAGCTCTGATCCAGGCTCAGGGCATCAAAGACCCGGACAAGGTGGAGGAAGTGCTGAAAATGTCGGCTACCCCAGTGCCCGGCGACAAACAGAACTTCTACGGGGCTGGTCGTTTGGATGCAGCCAAGGCGCTGGCCAGGGCCACAGGGCAACAGGAGGAAAACCCCTTGGTGCTCTGGTTGAAGGACTTCCTGCAGTACCTGAACAACAATGGCTACCTCAACCCACGCTTCTGGTTCGATGGTGGCCCGATTGCTCTGGTGCCGAAGCTGCTGATGGTGGTGGGCGGCTACATTATCCTGGTGCTGATCCGCTGGTGGCTGGCTCCCAAGCGGCTGCTGCAGACGGTGCCTTTGCTGGCTGGGATGCTTTTGGGCAGTGCCGGTCTTTTCCCCTTGCAGGGGTTGGCGATTGTCGGTGGCCCCCGTTGGCCCTTCCAATTGGCGGGTAGCTCCCTGCCGGAGTTGGGCACCGCCTTTGCCCAGACCAATGCCTTGAACCCCCTATTTGCCAGCGTGTTGATCCCAGGCCTGTTGATGTTGCTGCTCCTGGGCCATCGGCGCTGGCGCTGGGCGGTGATTGGCTTGTGCATTGGCATGGCCTCGCATCTGCTCTTGTCCGGATCCCTGTTTTATGAGGGGGTGCTATGGCTTGGATCCTCTGCTTGGTTGGGTCGCTCCTTCTTGCTCTTCAATGGCTTGCTCTGCCTGGGCCTGGCCTACTTGGGAGCGCAAGCGGCTACGGAATCTCAATCCACGGCAACTGGGCTGGCGCTGAGGCAGTGATGCAAGAGTACAGCGGTACCATCCAGTTCCTGGATATCGAAGGGGGAGTGTGGGTGCTGACGCTGCCTTCCGGCGAGCACTATGCCCTTTTCCGTGCCCCCAAAGAGCTCTTGCAAGAGGGACTAGAGGTCACCATCCAGGGACAGATCAGAGAAGACATGGTGACGGTGGCTCAGGTAGGGCCGGTTTTAGAAGTCAAGAGCTTCCAGCGGCAGCCCTAGCTTGGCTTGCGGCTCCGGCCATACCAATCGGGGATCCCCAAGCGGGGATCCCTGCTTTTCGATGTCAGAATGCTTTTACAGTCGCTTCAAACGAGATTGAGACACCTCGCTGCCGACCCTCACCCCTAGCTTCTCTCTCAGGAGAGAAGGAAAGTTAGGAAGCAATGCAACGAAAATATTTCATTTCCGTTTAAAAAGAATCTCGTTTCCACGGCTGAGCATTCACGAAGCTCAAAAAACGTAGGTAGGCAGCTGTATCCCGTGACCGCTTAATACTTACATAGTCATAAGTCTGTAGCCTGAACAACTGGGAAACCATCATCGCTGTTTTAGAGGGGAAACCTACTGGCGAAAGCGGGACGGGATCCTTTGCGGCAAGGGCTGTTGTGGAACCAGTAACAAGAATCCTCACCCTACCGCTACGGGGAAGCAAGCCAGTAGAGCAGGGAACATGTCAAAGCAGGTTGCTCAGGCGGCTGTGAAAGACCGAGTAGATCTCTGCGTAAGACTTCACCCACTCTGGATCCGGTTGAACATAGCGTTCTACCTGTACCAATCGATCGGCAGCCTGTTGGACAGAGCAGCACCAATAGGCAGAAGCGGCCAAGATGGCTGCCCCCACAGCCGGCTCCGGGTGTTTCACCACAGCCAAGGGACGAGCAAGGATGCTGGCGCGTAGGCGCAACCAGAGAGGGCTTTTGCTGCCTCCACCGGTGGTGAAAATCGGGCTCTGCTCTGGCACTGGGATCCCTTGAGCGGCCAACGTTTCCAGCCCCAGCCGCTCCACCATCGCTACCCCCTCCAACAAAGCAGCGTAAAAACGGGGGGATCCCTCTTCTGCCTCCGGCAAGAACCCGGCAAACTGGGGATCGACAATGGGAAAACGCTCTCCCGGCTGACAAAGGGGATAGCTGACCAGCCCGGTGGGCAGATAAGCCTGAGCTTGCTGATCCAGCATTTGCAGGTTGCCGTCGGGGAAGTAATGAGGCAAAACTCCGCCTCCACAAAAAGAGGCGGCCCCCGGCCACCAAACCATTCGTTCGCGACAGCGGTGCGGAGCACTGTCCGGGTGCAAATGGGAATAGATGCTTGGGGTTTGTATGGGATCCGGACTGTTGGCCTTAAAAATAAGGGTTGTGCCCAAGCTGGTGGAAACCTGCCCCAAGCGAATAGCCCCTGCCGCCAGTTGCCCGGCACAGCCATCGGTGATCCCTGCCGCGATCAGCACTTCCGGCCCCAACCCCCAGTCTGCTCGCACCGTTCCTAAAACCGTTCCCGGCGGTACCACCTCGGGGAAATGCTTGGGGTTTAGGCCCTGCCGCGCCAACCACTCCTGAGGCCAGGTGTAGGCCTCCAGGTCGAAACCGCTCTTGAGGGCATGGGTGTGATCGGTCACCTGCCTGCGCCCCCCCAGTTGGCTCAGCAAAAAGTCCGCCGGATGGGCCAAGTAGCTGTCCCGATACTGATCAGGATAGGCTTCCGCCCACCACAGCCAACGGCTGAGACCCCAACTGGCAGGGATCCCCAATTGCTTGGCCTGAGCCTGGCCCCGTGGGTCAGAATACAGCCACGCCTGTTCCAACGGCATGCCTCGACCATCCACCGGCAGAATGGTGCCGGAAGTGCTGCAAGCACTCAGAGCTGCAATGGAATACTGCTCCCCCAGTTGCGCGGTCAGTTGTCCCAAAAGGGCTTTCAGGGTTCGCAACCAGCGGCCCGGATTGGTCTCTGGGGGATCCCACTGGCGCTCGCTTTTGGCCACCACCTCCCCCTGCTCTGAGAGGGCCACCACCCGCATCCCAGAAGTGCCCAGATCGATCCCAAGAAACACAGGGGGCATAGGAATACTCACCTGAGAATGCTTTGTTTATATACGGGGTGGCCAAGTGGCCTCAAAAAGGGGCCCAAACTGGCTCAAAAGATGGGATCAAAATCTCAAAACTCCTGGCTGCTCCGAGCCAGTGCTTCTTGGATATCCAGATCCAGCCCTCTCACCGATTCCAGCACCGAGCGGGTGATCAGCTTGCCCTCCTGCACCAAAACCGCGCCGGTTACAGGGTGCAAAAGTGGCTGCTCCGCTCGCCGACCGATCAACGCCTCGATATCCTGAAAAGCATGGATGTACATCCCGGCAGGCAATTCCACCACCACCCCTTCCCCCAGCACCCGCGCTTGGCAGGCCAAGCGAGAGTTAGGCTTGCAGGTGGTGATCACCTCCAGGGTGCGCTGCTCCCGCTTGCTCATCGGGGATAAAGACTCCATCCCCTCCTTAACGTACACATGACAGGTGGCGCAGAGGCCGCGCCCACCGCACTCTTTCAACACATTCAGCTCTTCTTGCAGCAGCACCGAGAGCAAATTGCTGTTGGTGGCGATTTCAGACACTTGGGCAATGGGATCCAACCGCACACGCTTGACCATAGTCCGCACTTTTTGGGCTACTGGATGCTAAAAAAGCTAGCATCTTTCACCAATGCAGATTGCCGGAACAGGGCAGTTCTACCTAAGCATGCAGGAAAATCCCCCATGCGCCATTCAGGTCTCGGTGCATACGAATGCCCTCTGAGCCTTCTCGGCACTCCAACTATAGGTCTTGCTGGTGTAGGCTTCAGAAACTTGACCAAAAGGCGCGGCAAGCCCCGTCCTTCAGGGCGGGGAAGGATAGCGCCGACCGTAGCCGACGCCCTTTAAAAACGCAGTGTCGGCCATGTG